>DDVI01000109.1 GCA_002345205.1 Bdellovibrionaceae bacterium UBA2316
CTTGCTTTCTTACAGAAGAAAGGTATTAAGCCCTTTAATGGCGTGATTTTTTCCACCATAGCTTATGGTTGCGTCTGATCGAATCTGTTTAGCTTTTTCTAACCATTCTTTGTATTCGTCGAAATAGTCTGCCCATTGTTCAATATTGTTAAGTTTCTTTTCAGTCAGAAAGAACGGTAAGACGTAATGTTTAATATAAAATTCGTTGTTCTTCCAAGAATTAGGCGCGGTCTTCTTTTGTACAGTTACGTATTGATCAAGTAGGGCAGAGAAGTTGTAATAGTCCTTTTCCCAACTTAATCGTGCTTGAATTCTGAAAGTTTCGGTGTGGTATTGAGCCGCTAAAAGTTTGATACATTCTTTGGCCTCATCTTCGGTTAGAATGTCTTTTCCAAAACGTTTGAAAATATCTTTTCGAGACATTCTAATACGCTTTTTGGATTTGGTATCGTACCACACAAATGAGTAATAGTGAGTGCCGTCTTTGTTAGAACGTCGTTCGTATTGCATATTGAAAGCTCCAATTTTTTTATCGGAATTTTCAAGTTTTACATTACACCCGTTACACCGGATTTGACATTTTACGAGGGGTCTAGCCATCCTAACCTATTGATTTCATTCAGGAAATCGCGGTGTAGTAGATGGCGGGGTGGACGGGACTCGAACCCGCGGCCTTCCGCGTGACAGGCGGACGTTATAACCAACTTAACTACCACCCCCGTGGTATGTTCAAGAAGAATCATTTATAAACACGTCAGTGTCGGTAATCAACAAAAAAATGGATCGCCCGCGAAGGATTTTCTCAAAATGGTACGTCTACCATGTGAACAACAGTCGGAATGCTTACTTATTAGATAATTTGAACCATATATCAGGAACTTACCGGCTAAATTGCTGAAAAAACGACCAAATCTCAGTCAAACGATACAGCTCTACCGTCTTTAAAATCGCCGTCAGTTGGAACAGTTAGTGTAATATTAGTGTAATAGATGATAGGCAGGGGAGCGTTGGTGAGCCAGTATTTTGCCAGAACATTTCTAGTTCTATTTGTTGTTCTGATGATGGTAGCCTGTGGTCAGCCTGGTGAATTGGGTCTTGAATCGGCTCCCGTTGGTCTATTAAGCACAGGCGAAGCGATTCCTGTTCCCGAGCCTATTATCGAAAAACACATCAAAACCTGTAAGGAACTTTTATCCTCTAATCAATATAGACTGAAATCACAAACGATCCGTTTTGAGGACACCAAAGTTGAATCCCGCCGTAACCAAGTCTGCGAATTTTCTACCGATGAAAACAATGCCTACAAAGGTAACTTAACAACAAAGAATGAATACCTACGCGCGCGCAACACCCAAGATCGCGTGATCGAATTACCAGCGGGCGCTGTCATCTGTGATATGGAAATCGAAAGCGCTGAACAAGATTTCAACTATGATGACGTATTCTTTTTATCTTTAAATAATTATGTTTTAGCTTCTAACCACAAATCGGAATTAACGAAAGTGCTGTCACAGGAAGTCGTTCGCCACACGAGTTCAGGTCAAAACGTTTCTTTGTACGCGTATGATTGGTTAAAAGTGCGAGACACATTTTTTGAAAACATCGAAAATGATTTCTGCGTGGGTGCTGATCAAAACCTATCCAGCTGCCAATGGCCAGTCAGTGAACAGTTTGGGAAAATAAAACTTAAATTTGATCCCGAAATACTGGTTCGTCTCAGTGAAAAGAAACAGAACGCAAAACAGGCATTAAGTTTTGTGATCACTGGCGACGACAATATAGATTCTGACTGCTACCATCAACGGTTGGATTTAGGTTTAGAAATTAAATACTATATTCCAGAAAACTAATCTTACCAAAAAATCGGCTCGACTTCCAAGGACACGCCGTACATGCTGAGGCAGGCTTTCTGCACGCGTTCGACCAGGGCCACTACGTCTTCGAGGCGACCGTTGCCTAAGTTCACCATCACCAGGGCTTGCTTTTCATACATTCCGACAGAGCCGTGCTTATGACCCTTAAATCCTAATTTATCGATCAGCTGGCCAGCTGCAAGTTTAAAACGGCCATCTGGTTGTGGATAGGAGACTAAATCCGGAGTTGATTTTTTGAGCTGGTCCACCTGCTGTGCGGTCACAATGGGATTCTTAAAAAAACTACCTACATTGGGAACAGCCGCCACATCTGGCAGTTTCTTTTGCCGCACTTCAATGACTTTTTCTGCAACTAAACCCGCCGTTGCGGTTTTCCCTGAAAAGGCGTGGGCTAGTTCCGCGTAAGTCACTACTGGGTTGGATTTTTTGAGTAATTGAAATTCAACCGATGTAATCAAGAAATTCGTATACTCGGGTGTTTTGAAAATGCTGTTGCGGTATTCAAACCGGCATTCTGCCGTGTTCAGCGCTTTCATGTGCGTGGTTTTGAAATCGTAGCCATGAACCTGGGTGATGAAGCGGTTGACCTCAACCCCATAGGCACCGATGTTTTGAATAGGGGCGCCGCCGACGGTTCCAGGAATTAAAGCTAAGTTTTCTAAACCGTAGTGGCCGCTGGCAATGGTCGACATCACAAATTGATGCCAGTTCATTCCCGACGCACAGCTAATCGTAACTGTGTCACTTGTTTCCGTCAGAATGCGAGTGCCGCTTAAGTCATTCTTAACAACGATGGCGTTTATTTTTTCCGGCAAAATTAAATTTGAACCACCACCTAATATGCGAATAGGTAATTTTTTATCTTTTGATAATTTAGATAGCTCGGCTAGTTCTGTTTCGCTCTTAAGCTCTACGAAATAGCGTGCGACTGAATTCAGTTTAAAGGTATTAAATGGTAAAAGATTAAAATCGGCTCGGACGTTCACTTAGTAAAACCTAGCACGGAAAGACGTCGTATGGCAATGCCTACGACTTTTTAACTAGTTCGATACCAGCATCGGTAACTGATACGATGCGCTTGCTGTACAGACCCGCCAGTGCTGTTTTGAATTTCTTACGACTGACTTTGAACATCTTAGAAATTTCTTCAGATGAACTTTTGTCGTTAATTTTTAGAGTTCCTTTATTAGCTGCCAAGGCGTCTAAAATCATTGTTGCGATATCATCAATTGAATCGCCGCTCGAGTTTTTAAGGATTAAATCAATTTTCCCATCGGGTCTGATTTTATTAACGTAGGCATCTGTTTTCGTACCTAGTTTGATATCTTCAAACACTTCGGAATGGTACAGTAATCCATCAAATTCATTGTTCACAACGCATTTATAACCAAGATCCGTTTTGGCATAGACCAAAATTTTAACTTTTTGATTTAATAGATCTGATGATTCGGGTAGGGGTTTAAGATACTTGTTCGTACGCATCGATGCGGAAATGCGATCCGATTCATCCAGGTAAATATAAACCAAGTATTTTTCGCCGGGAACGACGTCACGGGTTTGGTGCGTGTAGTGTACGAATAGGTCTTTATCTAAACCCCAATCCATAAACGCGCCTACATTTTCTACGGCTTTTAAGGTTAAGTACGCAAAGTCACCCACCATCGCGTATGGGACTTGAGTCGTTGCGACCAGGCGATCTTCTGAATCCAGGTACAGGAAAACATCAAGGGCTTCGCCGACAGTGAATTCTTCAGGCACGAACCGTTTTGGCAAAAGGATTTCGCCCAGGTCTTCTCCGTCTAGGAAAACCCCGTAAATAGTTCGTTTTAAAATTTTCAATTGATTCATCTGTCCTATGTTAACCATAGGACACTTATCGAGTTTTAGGGGAAATTAAGCAAGGACAATGTCTAAACGGAAAAAAAATATAGAGTGCCGTCTGCCGCAGGTTGAGTGCCTCTACTGGAACTCTTGAGCCCACCAAACTTGCAGGTTAGTGCAAATGCTAGAGTTAACCCCGCCTGTACAAAATGTGCCGCCCGAGTGACCGTCTAAGCCTGCCATCTTGCGGATAAGTCGATTATTCGTAGCCGTACCGCCGTTATACGGTGTAGGCGTCATCAGTGGTCCACCAAACAGATTTGCGTGCGTCCATGTGTGGCAGCTGCGACAGTTGGTAGCGATAAACGGAGCTACGTTTGCGTTGTAGTAAGCTTCTGCTTTTGGCGTATACGCCACATACGTTACTGGCGCTGTTTTGTTGATTAAATAAGCGGCTTTGGCTTCGTGGCCGTAGGCCCATAGTTTTTGCTGAGTACCGTTTGCATACGCCGCTGGCAATTGATAGGTAAAGTAGTGACCAGCATTAGCACCGACGCCAGCTTCTTTGGCAATAACTTCACCTACATACGTGCCAGTTCCTACTGGACCGTTAGCGTAGAAGATAACTTTTATGACTTTATCTTTGTTCATGGAATCCAGAGCGTAACCGTAAGCTTTACCATCACTGTAAACAGTAGAAAAACTGGCAGTGAGTTTTCCGCTAAAATCCGTCACTAAATCCGCGGCTTGTTCTGAATTTGATTCGTCTGTAGATTCTTCACCTGTACCAGGTGCGCAGTTATTGAATAAAACTGTCGTGGTCATAAAAGATAAAAAAAGAAAAATATACCAAGTTTTACGTGCTTTCATAGGCCCCCACCTTACCCTTATAGAATACCCGATTTCCTTGGAGTTAGTCCTATTTAGTTAACACCCGTACCACTTTGGTACAGGTGTTTTTAAACATTTTTATTTTAAGCACATATACGACACTTCGTAAGCGCCAGGATCTAGCTCTGTAGTGAATTTTATGTTTAAACCTTCAAGTTTATATTCTTGAGACACCACCGCCCCATCTTTCTTGATTACGATAGGAAATTGAGTCAAAGGCTGGCATGACAGAGTCAGTGTCTTAAGCAAACGTCTGATTTCATCAGCGATGCCCGCAACCTGATTCGTATAGTCCATATCACACACGTTACCTAAAACCCCGCCCGTCATTTCCGAGATGGTTTTATACCGCTCACCATAGGAATAGCCGTACGAATTACGACAAGCGGTATCACCAGGGCGAGTAATGATCGAGTTAAAGTTAAAACGTTTTTGCCCAGACCAGGTTGAGTTGATTAGGCTTAGTAAACTAGCAGGATCATTCTTTGTCGTGTTCGCGGATTCGTCTTCGTCAGAAATCAACACGACTGATAATTGCGCGCCCTCGCGAAAGAAACTGCGGAAGTCACTTTCGTTACTGTTGTAGCGTTCGATTGTGCGATAAACGGAACGAATACCTTGTTCGTCACCCGAGCCAGTTTCTGGGCGTTGCAAGGTTTGGCTCAATAAATTTTGCGCCGTCGATACTTGCAAGGACGCATCGATGATCTTTTTACCGTTACCACCAGTTAACGGAATCAAGCGACCGTCACCTAAATTAATATTACGCGGATCCGTGGTCGTGATGGCAATTTGGTAATCCAAACCCTGCAAGATGGACAAGAACTGCGACGTTCTTTGGGCCATGCTTTGCTGTTCGTAGGCCATTGAACCCGAGTTATCGATCACAAATAGAACGTCTACTTTTTTATAGTTATTCACCGTAACTTTTTGAAGGACTTGTTTATACAAACTGTGGACTGTCCAGTTTACGGAACGAGTTGTGATATTTTGTAAATCATCTTTCGCTGTTACGGTAAATACGTAGCTGCCTACAGGTAGTTCAGGTAGTGTGACTTTGTTGTTGCCGTAAAAACAGGCTTTAGTGATTCCGTTTAATGAGCAATCCACCGCCACGGTTTCTGAGCGATCATCACGAACGTAAAATGAAATTTCAGATGCTGTGCCTACTTCGATAGTGGCCGCTGGGTATGTTTGGAATACCACTTCTGGGCCAACATTATCGTGAGTAATAGATTTGCGGAAGCAGGTTGATAAACCACCTTCCCAGTCTTGGAACACTACGGAATACGTGATGGTTTTGTAAAGAACGGGTAGGTCAACCCGTTTTGAGGGCACATAGGTTTCCCATTGGCCGTCTGAACAATTTAAAGCTTGGCCAATTTTAATTTTAGACGGAGCCAATGTTCTAAATGTTAAATCAACAAATGGCTGATTGGTGTAAGGATTATCATTATTGATTGAAAATCCTTCTTCGAATTCTGTATCACCTGGGTTCAGCACAGGCGGAGGCAATGTGGTTGGATCATCATTTGGGGGAACCGTTGTTCCGTTGTCTTCAACCACGGAAAAGTCAACTACGGGTGTGGATGAGCCTGATGACTGTGTTATCGTTTCAGTTGTTGATTCATCACTCGTCAATTTGCAGGAGGTCGTTAGGACGATTGTTAAAATCGGTACAATAAATAAGCGACTTAGTGAAAACATGAATCTACTCCTTCAAATTCAGTTTACGTTTCCGCTTACATACTACATTAGGGCCGCATTCGTGCTGCCCAAATTCAGACTATCACGCTGCTGACTTTTTTTAAAGCGGTGGCTGTTTCTGATTGTCATAATGGGAATTTCAAATTTTACGTAATTTATTTTGACACTTTAATGATTCGCTAATTGAATGTTAGGCAATGAAAGATTTTTTATGTCCTCAGTGTGGCGCCGGTCTGAAATTCACGACGTCATATGCAGTTTCTACTGTGTGTGAATACTGTCGGTCTTTGGTGGTTCGTCACGATTTAAATATAGAGCTATTGGGAAAAGAAGCCATCTTGCAAGATGATCTGAACCCATTGCAAATCGGAACACGAGGCGTATTTCAGAAAACTGGGTTCGTCATCATCGGTGGCGTTCGTTTGAATCATCACGAAGGCTATTGGCAAGAATGGTTTTTACAGTTCAACAGTCCTATTCAGAATTCGCGCTACGGTTGGTTGGCTCAAGCGCAAGGCGAGTATCAGTTTTTATTTGAACCTTTGGAGCTACCGGTGGAGTCAGCTTCCAAATACAACGTTGGTAGCACCGTTTCTGTGACGGATGATGTTTCCAAAAAATTAGGAACGTGGACATCGTCGTTACTAGGGGATAGCTCGGCATTTAAAATTATCGATATGCGTACGGCTCAGATGACCCATTTTGTAGGGCAATTGCCTTGGGCTCCCGATAAGGACCGAAAACGCACGATTGCCGAATTGGCCTCAACAGACGACGCCAAATTAACAATCGAATTTGGCGGTTCTAAAAATTATATTTATTATGGGCAAGTTTTGAATTTTGAAGATTTCAATTTTCAAAATTTAAAAGAGGTTAAGGGATGGTAAAGGCCATTACATGTCCGTCGTGTGGCGGACCCGTTACAGTAAAGTATTCCGAGCAATCGTTGAGCTGCGTATGTCCTGCCTGTTTGGCTGTGTTGTCGACAGCGAATGAATCCGTTTCCATTTTAGTGAAATCCCAGTCAAAGAAAACAAAGCCAATTATCGAGCTTGGGAAACGTTACAATTTCCGTGGCCACGACTGGGAAGTTATTGGATTCCTTGTTCGCAGTGATAAATCTGGATCTTATAAATGGAGCGAATACCTTTTATTTAATCCCTATGTGGGCTATCGATTCCTTGTATGTATGGATGGGCACTGGAGCTACGTTACTAAAACAAAGTCGGCTCCTAAAGTTGATACGGCGTTGAATCGGGCAACGTATTTGGATAAAACGTATACGCTGTTTCACAAAGGCCAAGTGAAAAATGTGTTTGTTTTGGGTGAATTTTACTGGCGAGTAAAAGCCAATGAAATCGTGACGGCTGTTGATTACATCAATCCTCCGGAAATGCTGTCCTTAGAGAAAGATGCCGATGAAGAAATTTGGTCGATTGGTGAGTACGTTCACAAACGTGATGTTGAAAAAGCATTTAAACTGGCAGGCTTGATGCCGTTGGATATTGGTGTAGCGCCTCATCAACCGTCACCGCATAATCAGGACAAGAAACTGGCCAGCTACGTGACATGGTTGGTTGCGTTGGTTTTTTTGGTTCATTTTGGATTTTTGGTGGCAGTGCCCAAGCGAAATATCTTTGAAGCTACTTATCGCGTCCCTCTAAGCACAAGCCCGACCATTACAACGGCGCCGTTTGAAATTTCTGATAAAGCTGGTTATATCGAAACAGAACTTTTTGCAGAGGTAAATAACGGCTGGCTTGAAACCACAGTCGAAGCAGTTGAAGAAAATACGGGTGAAGAATATGAATTCGATCAAGGTGTCGAGTATTATTCGGGTTATGACAGTGATGGCAGTTGGTCGGAAGGGTCGCGTACTAGCGATCGTCGAATCGCCAAGTTGCCCCCGGGAAAGTATCACTTAAATATTACAACAGCATGGAGCTACCCATCGCCAACGACCTTTTCCTTTCGCGTGTCGGAAGGAAATCTGTCGTGGGGAAATTTCTTTTTCGCATTCTTTCTTTTAATTCTGTACCCACTTTATTATTTTATGCGGGCAAAGAATTTTGAAAAGAACCGCTGGTCTACCAGCGATTATTCACCGTATTGGAGTCAGAACGATGGTTAGAGGTTATTTGGTTTATGGTTTTTTAGTCGTTCTTATTTATTCCTATATTAGCTATATGGGAATCAGTTATTACGATTTTGTTTCAGGTAAAAGTTTTCAACCCGCTGGAAAAACATTTCAGCATAAATAGGAGCTGTCTTTAATGGAATCACCAACTAATATGGAAGTATTAATCAATATTAAATACATCGTGAACGCACTCGTTTACTCGGTATTAGGGATTATTATTTTAATTTTCTCTTTTTTCGTATTCGATAAAATGACTCCAGGTCATTTATGGAAAGAAATCGTCGAAGAAAAAAACACAGCCTTAGCGATCACTGCCGGCGCTATGATTTTGGCGATTGCTCAGATCATTGCTAGTGCTATTCACGGTTAGATTAAACATATGACCTACCTGTTGCTGTTTTCAGTTTTTGTGGTGGCCACCTGTGGCTTGGTGTATGAACTAATCACGGGTGCACTGGCCAGTTATCTGCTGGGCGATTCCGTCACGCAGTTTTCGACCATCATTGGGACCTATTTATTTGCAATGGGTGTAGGATCGTATTTTTCTAAATTCTTTACGCGTAATTTGCTGAATGTTTTTATCGAAATTGAAATGATCATCGGTTTAATCGGTGGATTTTCAGCGGCGTTTTTGTTTCTGTCGTATGAATATGTAGTTTCGTTCCGATTTATTTTGTATTCGGTGATCTTTATCATCGGTTGTTTCGTTGGTTTGGAAATCCCGTTATTGATGCGTATCCTTCAAGATCGTTTTGAATTCAAAGACTTAGTTTCCAAAATTTTTACCTATGATTATATCGGCGCCCTTATCGCTTCGATTTCATTTCCTTTGTTGTTGGTGCCTTATTTAGGTCTTGTTAGGTCCTCTTTACTTTTTGGAATTTTTAACGTAGCGGTCGCGCTGGTGACCATCATCGTATTTAAATCTGAAATTAAATCCGAAGGATTTTTGAGATTTAAAGCGATCGCTACGCTGGTTTTGCTGGTCGTCGCGTTTGGCTACTCTGAAAAAATGGTTAGCTTCCTAGAAGTTCAAAATTACCGTGAACGTATCGTTTTTAAAAAGAACACGGCTTATCAAAAGATTATTCTGACTCAAAATGCCGGGGAAATGAAATTATTCCTAAACGGAAATTTGCAGTTCAGTTCCAAAGATGAATATCGTTATCACGAAAGTCTTGTTCATGTGGGCCTATCCCGAATCGAAAAGCCAAAGAAAGTTTTAATTCTAGGTGGCGGTGACGGACTAGCGGCAAGAGAAGTTTTAAAATACCCTTCGGTTCAAAAGATTCTTCTTGTAGATCTAGATGGCCAGATGACTCAATTATTTAAAACAAATCCCATTCTGGTGGATTTAAATAAGAATGCTCTGAATGATCCTAAAGTTGAAGTTTTAAACGAAGACGCCTTTGTCTGGGTGAAAAACAATAAAGAATTTTTTGATTTTGTAATCGTAGATTTTCCAGATCCGTCGCAATTTGCATTAGGAAAATTGTATTCAAAAACATTTTATAGTTATTTAACATCGACTATCGATGCGAATGGATTAATAGCGGTTCAAAGCACATCACCGTATATCGCCAAGAATTCTTTTCAAATTATCGTGAACACATTAAATGATGTAGCCTTGTACACGAAACCGTACCATGTTTATGTGCCGTCATTTGGTGAGTGGGGTTATGTTCTGGCTGCGAAAGCACCGATGGACACGGCAGAAACTAACTTAGCTTTACCCGCAGGATTGCAATTTATCAGCTCGGAAATGGTTCCGTATTTGTTCCAATTTAGTAAAGACCTTATTGGCGATTCTAAAGACATTAATCGACTTAATAACCAAATTTTAGTCCGCACGTTCGAGCAAGAGTGGGAACCATTCAGTCATCATGAAAACTGATCGTCGCGAGTTCATCAAGTATGGCTTAATTACTTCGTCCATTTTTTTTGGATCAGTCTATGGTATCAAACAGTTAAAATCTCGAACCAAACGCAGAGGCAACTATACCGGACAATGGCTAGATCAATCTGATCGCGGCCATCAGTTAAGAGATGTGATCAAACAGGAGCCTACCGCTAATATTAAAATTCCACTGGTGATTGTAGGCGGTGGTATCACCGGTTTGTTAACCGGATACTACCTTAAAAAAAATGGATTCACCGATTTTAAAATTTTGGAAATGAATTCAAGTGCGGGTGGCAACTCATCCTATAGTCAGAATTCGGTTTCAAAATTTCCATGGGGTGCCCACTATATCCCGCTGCCAAACAAAGAAAACGTAGCCTTGATTGAGTTTCTGCGGGATCTGGGATTAGCCAAAGGCGATATCAGAAATATCGAGTTCAGTGACGAATTTTTATGTCAAGACCCGCAAGAACGCTTGTTTATCAAAGGAGAATGGCAAGAAAGCCTGCTGCCGCACAAAGGAACTAATGAAGACGATCAAAAACAGCTTCATCGATTTCATGAACTTGTCAACGACTACAAAACAAAAAAGGGGAGTGACGGAAAATATGTTTTTTCAGTTCCTGTATTGGATTCGAGCCAAGATCCAAACTTTCTAAAGCTTGATCAAATCTCATTTGCTGATTTTTTAAAGGAACACGGATTAGTTTCTGATGTAGTCGTTTGGTACATGAACTATTGCACTTTGGATGATTACGGAATGGGTATTGAAAGTGTGTCGGCGTGGGCTGGCTTACATTATTTCTGCTCCCGTCGATCGTTAGACTCTAATGATGATCATAAAATCCTAACTTGGCCAGAAGGTAACGGCTGGGTTCTGCAAAAATTAACTAACTATTTAAAAGATCATATTGAAACCGATCGCGCGGTCTTTAATATTCGCACAGAAACATCAGGAGTTGTTCAGTCGCGCATTTACAATTTTGAAACTAAAGAACTTAGCGAATGTGAATCTAAACATCTAGTATATGCTGGACCACAATTCTTGGCGCCTTACCTGTTTAAAAATAAACAGAATTTACCGGATGTGAACGTGGATGACTATTTCAGCTGGATAGTCGCCAATATTACGGTCAAGCTAAATCCAGACGAATTTCAAAAACTGCACTGGGATAACGTTCGTTTTCAGTCGCAGAGTTTGGGATACGTTCATGCCCGTCATCAGGATTTACGTGGGCGTAGCGATGGAACAACGGTGTTGACTCTATACTGGCCCCTGTATGACAAAGATCTAACAGCGACGGAAGTTCGTAAGAAGATTTCTAAATTGAAATGGCAAGACTGGGCACCGCGAGTAGAGGCGGAACTTGAATCGATGCACCCTGGAATGGCATCTGTTATTCATTCGATGGATATCAAGGTGTATGGGCACGCAATGATTGGTCCACGTGTAGGACGTATTCATAAAGTTCTGAAACAGCCATGGAATGCGCGCAAAAAACAAGGCGTTTATTTTGCCCACACCGATAATTCGGGAATGTCACTATTTGAAGAAGCGCACTACTGGGGGCATCGTGTAGCGCAGGAAATATTAAAGCATGGGTGAAAACGGTCATGTTTGGATCAGAAACAAAACGTTTGATTCAGCTTTGATTATTGGTCCTCATTTTTATGCCGTGTTCGCGGCGATCGCGATGTATCCTTGGATTAAAGATATTCATATAATGCCGATTTGGGTTTGGTTCATCTTGGTTCTATGCGTGGATGTTGCTCATGTTTATTCAACATTATTTAGGGTGTACTTGGACAAAAATGAAAGTCGGCATTTTTCGACCCATGTTTGGCTAATACCTCTGGTCGTTTGGTTTCTGGGTGTGCTGCTATATTCCTTAAGTTCTGTTTTGTTTTGGCGGTGCTTGGCCTACCTAGCGGTATTTCATTTTATTCGCCAGCAGTACGGATTTTTTAGAATTTATTCCGGCAAACATAATGGTATGTCACTATTTACCAAAATTTTTAATCAATATGCTATTTACTACGTAACAGTGATTCCCGTATTGATCTGGCATTTTTCAGGACCGAAAGAATTCAATTGGTTTGTCGATAGAGACTTTATTTATTACCAATCAGAAACTTTAGTCAGGTTGTTAACCCACGTGTTGGCCATTTTGGTGGTAGGATATGTGGTGACTGAAGCTCGTTTAGCGTGTCAACAGGCTACATTTAATTGGGCTAAGAATGGAATTTATCTTGGGACTTTGCTTATTTGGTATTTGGGAATCGTTTACTTTAATAATGATATTATTTTTACGATTACAAATGTAATTGCGCATGGTGTTCCATATTTAGGATTAATTTGGGTTTATAAACGACGCAATCAACAGAACTACCAAATTTCATTTTTTAGACGAAATAGTTTTTTAATTTTTATCGGCAGTTTAATTTTGCTGGCCTATGTAGAAGAATTCTTATGGGCGAGTTTAGTTTGGAAAGAACATCTGTCCATATTCTTTCTAAATCGTGGTCAAGTATTTGATACGAGTCCATTGCTGCTGTCCTATATTGTCCCGCTCTTAGCTGTTCCACAAGGCACCCATTATATTTTGGATGCATTTATTTGGAAGATTAGAGACAGTAAACATAACCAGTGGACATCATTACTAGGAGACTCCCGTGGATATGAAAGAGCTTGATCTACAATTACAACTCGTACAGCAGGCCTATATTCAAAAAAAATTAAAAGCGATTATCGTTCTTGAAGGTGTCGATGCGGCGGGAAAAGGCGGTTTGATTCGCCGAATGGCTTGGTCGATAGATCCACGTGCTCTTAAGGTGTGGCCGATCGGCACACCGAATTCTATAGAAAAAGATATGCATTATATGTGGCGATTCTGGTCCAAATTGCCGGCCCCAGGTGAAATCGCCGTGTTTGACCGATCTTGGTATGGACGGGTTTTAGTTGAGCAAGTCGAAGGCATCAGCAGCAGCCAAACTGGAAATCGTGCGTACAAAGAAATCAACGAGTTTGAACGTTGGATGACGGACGATGGTGTACGCGTCATTAAAATCCTTCTCAAGATTAGTAGAAAAGAACAAGCCAAACGATTGATTGAGCGAGTTGAAAATCCGGAAAAAAACTGGAAGCTGACATTTGAAGACGTACGGAATCGTGACAGTTGGAAAGAATATGAAAGTTACTATAAGAAGATGGTTTCCAAAACTTCAAATAAAAATTCAAAGTGGTATGTCATAGATTGTGATGAGAAAGAAAAGGCCCGTGTTCAGGCGCTCAGCTATATTGTCAACGAACTCTCTAAAGGGGTTTCGTTAGCGCCGATACCCATTTCAGAAAAGTTAAAGAAGCGAGTTAAGGAACTAAAGAAAAATTAAATAGCGCCCGTCTAAGAGCGCTATAAAAAATTACTTTCGCACGCAATCGAACGAGTAGTCATTTCTTTCGACAGAGATACCGACGAAAGCTTCACCAGAACTTTGCGAATATTCTACGTAAACAGAATTAATCGTGTCCATTCGGAATAAAGTCACTGTATTACCAGCAAGAGGAAACGACAAATACTGATTTTGTTTCCAATTATATGTCTTGCCATCTAATACAAATGAAACATCGGCATAATCGGGAGCGTCCATCGAAGCCAGTAAATGATCTTCATTTAATGTTAATTGCAGCGATTGTTTTTCTTTGTTGTTACATTCAAATGTGATTTCAGCCGCACCTGCTCTGAAGGATACGAGTAGAGCTAATGATAAAATATATTTCATAAATTATTTCTCTGCTAGTAATGAACGTAACATCCATGCTGTTTTTTCATGGATTTGTAAACGTTGAGTTAATAGATCTAATGTCGCCTCATCGCTGCCTGCATCTGCTACTGGGAAAATAGAGCGAACGGTTTTAGCTACGGTCTCGTGACCCTGCAGTAATTGTTTGATCATGTCTTTAGCGGCTAAATGTTCATCCGATTCCGGGATTGAAGATAATTGTGCAAATTTTTTATAGGAACCGGGCGCATAGCTGCCCAATGCACGAATGCGTTCAGCTACCAGATCTAAAGCGTTCCAAAGTTCTGTGTATTGATCCATGAACATCAAATGAAGAGTGTTAAACATGGGGCCTTCCACGTTCCAGTGAAAGTTATGAGTTTTAAGATACAGGATGTAGCTATCCGCCAAAAGCTTAGATAAGCCATCTACGATTTTTTTTCGATCCGCTTCGTTGATACCAATTTCAATAGTGTTCATTGTTTACTCCCAGAATTTATGGCTCTGATTGTAGTCAATGAACGGGAGTTGTCCAATTAAAACTGTGGGCTAAATTCTAAAGTAAAAATAACCCCGCCGTCGGGGCTATTTTTCACAGAAATTTTGCCATTTTGAAGCTCAGCATAAGTCTTAACGATGGATAGTCCCAAGCCAAAACCATCTGGGTTCGTTTGCTGCCGCGATTGTGAGCTGCGGAAGAACGGATCAAAGATATAGGGCAGTTCGTCGTTAGGGATACCAGGGCCATTGTCCTGTGCCGAGATAAACAGGTTTCGATCTTGAATGGTATAACCAAAAACAATGCGTACCGGTTTGGTTGTTGTGTATTTGATTGAGTTTTCGATCAGATTTTTAAGTATAACTTCCATCAATGTGGGATCAAGTGGCCACTGTGTGCCAGGTACACCTATAACCGTGATTTCAACATCCGTGGATTGGTAATAGCCCTGCAAATTTTTGAGTAACTCTGGGACGTTCACTTTTTGAGTAATGGTTTTTGTTTTTTGAACACGATAGGATTCTAGTAAATCATGAATTAGGCGATTCATAATCTGTGAATCTTTTTTAAGAGACTCTTTTAATTTTGAGTCATCTAATAAATCAATAGCGACTCCCATACGAGTCAATGGGCTGCGCAGTTCATGACTAACATCCCTGAGCAGGCGATCTTTGGATAGGATAAATCGTTCCAGTTGATCAGCAATGTGATTGAATCGATCTGTAATATTAGAAAACCCATTTCGGTAACGATCACTCAAACGGTATTTAATATTGCCACCAGCGATTTGTTCAATTCCGTGAAGCATAACGCGAATCGGTTTCATGAAGAAATGTACAGACATAAATGTCATGGCAAAAATAACAAAAAGAAAACCGATAATACCGATGAAGGTCATCTGGAAACCTTTCGGTAAATCACGAGCTTTAATCATCCATGCGACTCTGGGGATAGAGCCCTCGTTAATGGCATAGAAATACCCTTTGTGGCGACCTAAGGTGTAACGTGGGAATAGTTCCTCGACTTCCGGTTTCAATTCATTTAGGCCGGGAAGTTCTGTTTGTGGATTGATATCCTGCTGCGCATATACGCCTAGGTTTTCACTGAGCTCGGTTAATTTCTGCGTCGAAAAATCAGGAGCCACGCTGTTGTTTAGTGCAGTTAAGTAAAACCCTAAGTTTTTTTCAACGACACTATGTAAACCACCGGCCGGGCGAAACGATTTCATTAATAAAAATACTAGCCCAGCAGACACGATGGCCGTGATTAGGAAGGAAAAAAACAAACGAATAAATAAGGCGGCCGGACCGCGTTTAGCTCTGCGTTTCCAATTCATACTTCCTCCACGGTTCCAAGAAAGCAATAGCCATCGCCCCAAACTGTTTTCAGGTATTTAGGGGCTTTGGCTGAATCACCCAGTTTATTGCGTAAACGACTAATGGCTACATCCAGGCTGCGACTGATGGCTTCCCAATCGATACCTTTGAGTTCGTCCATAATTCGGTCGCGTGATAAAGTGACTCCAGGATTCAGCATAAATAATTTCAAAATTTCATATTCGTACGAACTTAAATTCAAATCTTCCCCCGCTAATTTAGCTGAACGATTTACGACATCCAGTTCCAGTTGCTGGGACTTTAATTTAAAATTATTTTTCGATGTCCTTCGCGCTAGTCCTTTAACTCGGGCGACTAATTCGCGCGGTTCAAATGGCTTAGGTAAATAATCTTCTGCGCCAAGTTCAAGTCCTAATACACGATCCATGACTTCGCCTCGAGCGGTCAGCATAATGACAGGAGTTTGGTGACTGACGCGAATTTTTTTGAAGGTTTCAAAACCATCCATTTCCGGTAACATGATATCAAGGATGATCACTTCAAATTTTTTGTTTTTAAGTAAAGCGAAAGCGTCGCTCGGCTTAATAGCCTGAGTCAGTGCTAAACCATATTTAGCAAAATAGTCTTTTAAAAGATCACCCAAATGAGCGTCGTCATCTATCATTAAAACGGAAATGGCATCCATAGAGTTAGTATAGTCGATTTTATATAAAATGGGAGAGTTGTTACAATTAGTTACAATTTTTAATCATTCAGAAACCCTTTCTATTCTGAACTCAGTTAATCTTGAGTTCAAGACGGGTACTTGTAAAATAAAAGACCCTTATCAAAGGAGATAAATATGTTTGGAAGAGGATTTAAAAAGAGACGTATGGTTGGAGTTGCAATCGCTTTAATCGGCATGGGTGCTTTGTCTGCGTGCCACTCACGCACCCCAGAGGCACGAATCGATCATGTCGCTTCAAAGGTTGCGAGTAAACTAGACTTTACGGCCGAGCAAAAAATTTTACTTGATGACATCGCCGCTGAAATTAAAAAAGATTTCCAGTCAGAAAAAGAAGTCCGACTTTCGATGAGGAATGAATTCAAAACGTGGATCACAAGTTCTGAATTAGATAAAGCGAAAGTAAAGGAAACAATCAAATCCAAAATGGATCGCATGGAAGGGCGAGTTGACAAATACTTGGACAAAGTGGCGGCTCTTCACAAAACACTAAATGCCGAACAGAAGGAAGAGCTTATTGGTTTCTTGGATAAATTTGGTCCAAAAGATTAATATCATCATAAGCGAGAGCGTTTTAACGCGCTCTCGCCTGACTTTTGTTTAAATTAAAGTTTTTTGTAGAGACTAGCTAATGTCGTAATATGCTCACGACTGTTCGTTACTACGCTGTGGGTATTGAAAAACTGTTCGCACGAGCTCATTGCAACAATCATCATAAGAGCCAAAATACCATCGCAGATTAGGATTTTCCCGGTTCTCATGATCAGCTCCAGCGAGGAGTTTCTGATCGGTACTCCTCATCGTAACTGAAAGTGTCCGAATCTTGATAGTGAGATTCAAATCGTAAACATAGTTCTGCGTCTCTATCAGAATCTAAGTAACGTTTTAAGTACGGGAATACTTCGGTTTCTTCTTCATCCAGGTGTTGGCTAACAATTTCGGCCAAAACTTTAGCACTAGCTGACCATTCTTGGTTGATTAAATTTTCAGATAACATATCGTCAATTAGCTGATCGACGATCGCATGTTTTGTTTGACCTTCGTAGGCCATGAAGTTCAAGTTTTCATCATCTAGAGATTTCATGAAACTATACACAACTTTTTCTTCTCGTTGAGTGTGAGAAATCAATAGGGGCAGAAAGCGACCAAAGCAAAGTTGACGATCTAACTGAGAAATGTCCGTTTCTTTCAGTAAGTTCAGTTCTGCTCTTAATTTTTTATGATCTGCTTTTAATGCCTCTACGAGCTGTGATGAGAAAAACATAAAACCTCCATTATGTTGAATTAATGTAATGCAATGGCAAGGCCACTTTGTTAAAGAAAGGAGCTGGTAGACGCATGATTAGTTTACCTATTTTTCGCCACACATTAAGGAATTTTGCCCCAGATTTTTAAGATTTTTTAATAATCTTGCGAGATTGAAAATCATTGTTTTACCCTAGAACTATAAGCATTAGATATTAAGGATTTTTATTAAAATAGTTTGGAATAGACTTTTTATTTTATATGACCGCATCAGTAAATGGTGGCAAAATTTATCTGTTACTAAAAAGCTGTACGGTATTGTTGGCGTAATGGCTTTGTTAATTGCCAGTGAGGTATTGACGTTGATGTTTGCCATGTCGACGTTGTCATCTGTCCGTGCATTTGTGGCGGGTGAAGGATTATGGACAAAAGCTCAAAAGGATGCGATTCACCGTCTGTACCAATACGCTTTTAGCGGTGATCCTCAACAGTACGAAAACTTTAAAAAAAATCTAATCATCAACGATGGCGATCACAGGGCTTTGATTGAACTATCTAAAGGAAATGAGTTTGATCGTGAGATCGTACGTCAAGGTCTTTTAATGGGAGGCAATCATCCCAAAGATATCGATGGGATGATTGATCTTCTGACAAAGTTTTATTGGATTAGCTATATCAGGGAGGCCATCACGGCGTGGTCCAACGGAGATCGCCTGCTAGCTGAACTTCGTACAACGGCAGAAGATCTGCATGTCGCCATTCAAAAAAAGCGTCCACGTAGTCAGGCCCAAATTTTAAAAAAAATCGCCCGTATTAATAACGACTTAACCATTGAAGAAATTAGTTTTTCTAAAGCTTTGGGTGAGGGGTCGCGTTGGTTAGAAAATTTGTTGTTAACTGTTTTACTTTTACTTGTGGCCACTATTGAAGGCACTGGAATCTATTTAACATATCGATTCAGTCGAAATCTGAGTACGACACTGAAAACATTAGCAGATACGGCTCATGAAGTGGGAAAAGGTAATTTTTCTAAAACCGCACCTGTGAATTCTAAAGACGAGCTTGGTCAGTTAGCGATGGCATTAAATTCGATGGCTGCAGCCCTACAAGAAAACGCAGGAAAACGTCGCCAAAGCGAAGAAGTGTTGCGTAAAAGTGAAGAAAAATTTCGGTTGCTAGTCGAAGCCGTAAATGAGTATGCCATCTATATGCTGGATAGAAATGGGATAGTGACCACATGGAATTCAGGAGCACAGAATATTAAGGGTTACACATCGGACGAAATTTTAGGAAGACATTTTTCTGCTTTTTACACAAAAGAAGAGCTAGCGGCCCATCAGCCAGAAATAGATTTGGCTCGCGCGCAAACTAATGGTCGCTATGAACATGAAAGCATTCGGCAACGCAAGGATGGCTCTCGGTTCTGGGCAAGTATAGTAATGACGGCGTTGTATGATGGCAAAGGGCAGTTAACCGGTTTTTCTAAAGTGACTCGAGACATTACAGAACGCAAAGAAGCAGAAAATAGTTTGCGCACGCTCAACGTAAATTTGGAACGTCGTTTTGAATCTCGCACACAAGAACTCCAAGAACGTGAATATCAAATGCGAATATTGACGAATGCACTTCCTGTTGTCATTGCTCAAGTGGATGTTGAAGAGCGTTTCATTTTTACGAATGAAAAGTTTGTTCGTTGGGTAAATGCCGGAAGTCGTTCCGTCATTGGTCGTTCATTTAAAGACGTACTTAGCCACGAACGTTATCAGGTATTCACTGGTTTTATAGAAAAAGTTTTAAGAGGCCACACGGTTTCCTTTGAGCATTTTGAACGGCACAATGATGTCCAAGTCGATACTGTGTATAACATGACGTTTGTTCCTGAGACCGATGGCGCTGGAAACGTTACGAGTTTTATCTTAGTGGCCAACGACGTTACAAAATATAAAGAAATTGAGTCAGAATTAAAACAAGCCAAAGAGCAAGCTGATGAGGCAAGTTCGACAAAAAGTGCATTCCTAGCGAACATGAGTCATGAAATCCGCACGCCACTAGGCGCAATTTTAAGTTTCTCTGAATTGCTCCTAGGGCAAGAATTAAATCAGGACGAAAGAGTTCGCGGTGCCGAAATTATCAAGCGAAATGGCTATCTATTGTCGAATATTATTAATGATATTTTGGATTTATCTAAAGTGGAGGCAGGTAAACTAGATATTGAACGTATTGCCGTTCATTTTGATGAAGTGGTGAGTGAAATAAAATCATTGCTTAATTTGAAAGCGACTGAAAAAGGCATACAATTAACGGTAACGGCAGAAGGTGCGATCCCGGATATCATTGTCACAGATCCGCTGCGCTTACGCCAAATTTTATTAAATATTGTGGGCAATGCCATTAAATTTACTCAAAGAGGTTCTGTCGATATCAAAATTAGTTTAGTTTCTGAGAATGGAAATGCACCACAGTTACGTTTTTTGGTGAGAGACACAGGTAAAGGGATTCAACCAAATCATGCCCGAAAGTTATTTGAACCATTCTCGCAAGAGGATGTGTCGACGACGCGCAAATATGGGGGTACGGGTTTAGGCCTAGTATTATCAAAAAAATTGGCAAATAGTTTGGGCGGCGATGTAACACTGGTATCAAGTTCTCCCGGTGGAGGAAGCACTTTTAGTGTGACGATAGATCCTGGGGATCTAAAGAAAATCCTGTTTCAAAACTTCGAAACTAAACCAGTAGAAACGCCTCGAAACGCGGACATGGCTTTTGACTTTTCAGATAGTAAATTACTTATCGTAGATGACAGTTTAGATAATCAACTCATCGTTAGTCATCTTTTGCGTAAAACGGGTGTGCATATTGATACGGCAAATAACGGACGTGAATGTGTAGAAAAAGCCTTATTGAATCATTACGATTTAATTTTAATGGATCTTCAAATGCCAGTATTAGATGGATACGGTGCTGTTTTAGAATTAAAGAAGATGGGGTATACAAAACCTGTTATTGCTTTAACGGCTCATGCGATGAAAGAAGAACGTGTTCGTTGTTTAGAGAGCGGTTTTGCGGATCACCTAAGTAAGCCTGTAGATCGACAGCTATTAATAAAAGTTATAGCTCAACATACTCAAAATCGCGGCGCGATAAGCGCCACGTTATAGTAAAAATGCCCCCAAATTTTTATGTCTGATCATAAAATGACAAAACCTGACTGGTACTTGGATTGCTTCTTTTAAATAGTATCAACAGTTTAGCCCGCAGCTAAAATGAACATCGCGAATGGATGGCGGTGATAAAAGCATATGGAGGGGCACATATGAACGATTTATATCGTCGCTAGAAAGGATGATTCTTTGGAAGTACTAGTTTTAGTAAGGGAGGACAATATGTCGATTATAAACTTTATACATAGGAGTCCGGAGTCACCGTCCGCATCACACGCACGATCGAACGAAAAGGCTCCATTGAATAAGACTCCCCAGCTTATTAGTGAGGAAGTAAGCGGTGTGAACGACGAATTTAATCAATACATGGAATACTACATGGATATGATTAGAATGAAATCAAAAGGCTGCGTACTGATTGTCGAAGATGATGAATTTTGTCGTTTTATTATTGAAAATTCGGTGAAAGAATACAGTCGAGATATTAAAATCATTACAAGTGCATCCGTAAACGTTGCGCTCGAAATTTTAAAAGATAATCCGTGTGATCTGGTAATTGCCGATTACTATTTAGAAGGCGAGGGGAATGGACTCGATCTGTGTCACAAAATTGTGAGTCTCTATCCAAAAACAAAGTGTCTGATGATGTCGAGTATGAACTTTCCTCAGTACCAGAAAGTCGTCGCTAAAGCAGACACAAGTCCTGAATTTATGGAAAAACCAATTAAACCGTCCCTAATTAAAAAATACTTAACGTCTTTTTTTGAAGACCTCTATTTTTAAAAGAGTTCTCTTACAAGAGTCGCTTTGTGCTTTGAAACTAGTCGAGCTACTAGTCCAATTAGTTTTTCCCTATCGACAGGTTTTGTAAAGTGCTCGGTACAACCAGCATTCAAGCAACGAGTTCGTTCTTCTATCAAAGCATGTGCTGTTAGAGCTACGATAGGAATTTCAAATCCTTTTTTTCGTAAAATGCGGGTTGCCTCGTAGCCATCCATTTTGGGCATTTGAATGTCCATCAAAATAATATCGTAATTATGTTCGACGGCTTTACTGATGCCTTCATAGCCATTGTCGGCAAAATCTACCTTAGCCCCCGCCGAATTTAAAAACATGCCGATGACCATTTGGTTATCTGGAGCATCTTCAACAAGAAGAATATGTAATCCACGTAGAGAGTCTGCGTTGACTTCAACACGTTCATTTGTTGAATCGTCGCGCCCTTGATCAATAGATTTAAAACCGTTAATCCACGAGCAGAATATAACAGGCTTCGCCGTAATTTGAATTTTGAACGTGCTACCGACACCAGGTTCAGTGGATTCTAGGCTCACGTTTCCGCCAAGAGCTTGAGCTAGCTTCTGAGAAAGTGCTAAACCTAATCCAGTACCACCAAATAAGCGGGTTGTAGAGCTATCTACTTGCGCAAATGGTTGAAAGAGGCGTTCAGCCTGGTCATTCTTAATTCCAACGCCAGTGTCTTGTACCAGAATTTCTAATGTACCTTCGTCTGCCATTTGGTCGCCAAGCCAGCGTACCCGGACTTGCACTGAGCCTTTTTCAGTAAATTTAATCGCGTTGCTTACGATATTCGTTAGGATTTGACGAATACGAGTAGGAGCCGACAACGCTTTTTCTGGTATGTAGGAATCCAAAATAAATTTTAGCTGAAGTTTCTTTTCTTCTGTTTTGATCGCGAGAAGAGCTTTAATGTCGTAAAGCAGGTCAACTAAACTGAATTCGATTATTTCGACTTCTAATCGACCAGCTTCAATTTTAGAAATATCCAAAATTTCATCGATAACATTTAAAAGTTGCTTGCCATTTCTGTGAATCGTCGAGATCGAGTGCTGCCGTTCAAAGTCTGTTTGCTTAGGATTTAAAAGTAATTCTGTAAACCCCAATATCGCACTCATGGGTGTTCTGATTTCATGAGACATGTTTGCCAAGAAATAAGTTTTAGCCATGTTAGCGGAGACCGCTTGTTGTTGAGCCACTAGTAGTTTTTCTTCACTTAACTTTCTATCCTGAATGTCTGTGCACGTTCCAACCCATGATAAAACGTCATTGCCGCGTAGATCCGGGACTGCCAGAATCCAGTGCCAGCGCCATAGACCATCAAGTCTGCGGACCCTTGCTTCGATCTCAAATGGCTTCTGTGTTCCCATCGAGCGCATCCAATTTAAAAGGAAGCGTCCCAGGTCATCTGGATGAATGGCCGATTGCCAGGCTGATCCGATGCTTTCGCCTTCGGTTAGTCCTGTGTATTTATACCAGCCCCGATTGAAATAATCGACGGTTCCCTCGACACGCGCTTTCCACACGATGTGGGGAATGGAATCGGCTAGGTTTCGATATTGACGTAAACTTTCGACTTCGAGTTCGGTTAATTTAAAATATTTTTCGCGACGTTCGCTTTCGCGGATCAAAATAGCTTGCTGTTGCAACTGTTGATTTTTCAAAAATAGATCAACAAAAAATTTTACCTTGGATCTTAAGACAAAAGGTTCAAAGGGCTTGAAAATATAGTCGACGGCACCGACCTCATAACCGCGAAAAATATATTGATCGTCCGTATTGATTGCTGTAACGAAAATAATTGGAGTGTTGACGTGAGCTCTAAAGTTTTTGCGGATTAAACGTGCCGTTTCAAACCCATCCATTTCAGGCATTTGAACATCCAATAGGATCACGGCGAATTCATACTTATCGAGTTGATTTAAAGCCTCGACCCCTGATTGTGCTAGCACTAGATTCAGATTAGGAATATCGCCCAGCACGGCCTCCATCGCTATGAGACCGTCCTTTCGATCGTCAACAAGTAGAATGTCTACGGGGGTGTTTTTCATTTTTAAATCTCTTTAGGGCTCAACCACTTGTAGATTACTGCTAACAGGTGAGTTTCATCTACAGGTTTAGGTACGTAGTCAGAAGCACCGGCTTCTAAGCATTTTTCTCGATCGCCTTTCATCGCTTTAGCCGTTAACGAAATAATTGGAAGATTCTTAAATTTTTCGATCTGTCTAATTTTTTGGGTCGCGGCTAATCCATCCATTTCTGGCATCATTGTATCCATCAATACCAGAGCAGTATCTGGATTATCGACAAGCACTTCAACACCATGACGACCATTTTCCGCGTAGATAACTTCAATGCCGCGATTTTTCAGAATGCTGGTTAGTGCAAACACATTTCGAACGTCATCATCGATCACTAAAATTTTGCGGCCAGTGAAATCGGCATCGACGGGCAGTGAATAGCTTGATGATTCAAGTGTAGCCAATGCGCTGGTAATGATATTGGCTGCTTCCGTACCCGTGTATTTTTGAGGAAGGAATAACGTAAACACGCTGCCTTGTCCTGGCTGGCTTTCAACTTCGATGATTCCACCAAGTAAGCGAGCGATTTCACGGCTAATCGTTAAGCCCAAACCCGTACCGCCATATTTGCGGCTGGTTGTTCCGTCGGCTTGTTGGAAGGCTTCGAAAATAAGTTTTTGTTTTTCAAGCGGGATTCCAATACCTGTATCCGTTACGCGGAAGACAATCGCACTCTTAGCTTTGTTCAGCGTATCGACAGGGAAGTGACGATTTTTTTCCGCCAGTGAAATTTCCAGCGTAACTTGGCCTTTTTCAGTAAACTTAAATGCATTTGAAAGTAAGTTCTTTAGGATCTGTTGTAGACGATTTTCGTCGGTGTACATTGTTTTCGGCACATCGGACGACATCTTGATCGCAAAATTTAATCCTTTGTGCTCTGCTACTGGTTTAAACGTTTGCTCTAAGTAATCACGAGCATCTTTGATTTCGACCGCTTTCGGCGTCACCGGCATTTTACCAGCTTCCACTTTAGAAAGATCCAAAATTTCGTTTATCAAGGCTAACAGATCCTGGCCCGCTGAATGAACCGTGCTAGCGAACTTCACTTGCTCGGCACTTAAGTTTTTATCGCGGTTTTCAGCCAGTGTCTTGGATAATATCAACAGGCTATTAAGCGGCGTACGTAATTCGTGGGACATGTTCGCCAAGAATTCCGATTTGTATTTCGAAATAAGTGACAGCTGTTCGGCTTTTTCTTCCAACGATCGAGACGCCAATTCCACTTCTTGGTTTTTGACTTCCAGAAGTTTTGCCTTTTCTTCTAACTCGGTTGCCTGCGCTTCTAGTTCGGCATTTGAACGTTTTAGTTCTTGCAGTAGTTCTTCCGTTCTCATGCTTGATGAAATCATATTCAAGATAACGCCGATAGAATCCATCAACTGATCTAAGAAGATGATATAGTTCTGAGTCAGTGCACGGTTTGAAGCGAGTTCGATCACGGCTTTCAATTCACCTTCGAACAATACGGGAAGAACGATGATATTTTTCGGTCTCTCTTCCTGAAGGGAGGATGAAATCATGATATAATCTTCAACCGGTTGCCGCAGAATAATACGTTTCTTTTCAAACGCACACTGACCAACGAGACCTTCTTTAAATTTATATTTATTAGATACATTACGTCGTTCTGTGAACGCGTAGCTGGCAATTAGATTCAGTGAATTTTCATGATTTTCTGATTCTAACATAAAGAACGCGCCTTGCTGAGCGTCTACTAGCGGAGTTAGTTCGGACATGATTAATTGAGCCACCGACGTGATACTACGCTGACCTTGCATCATGCTCGAGAATTTCGCTAAGTTTGTTTTCAGCCAATCTTGTTCTTTATTTTTTTCAGTTGTATCTTTTAAGTTACCGATCATTTGATTTAGATTGTTCTTAAGTGCAGCTACTTCCCCTTGGGCTTCAACCGTAATCGACTGAGTCAAATCACCTTTGGTAACCGCCGTCGAAACTTCCGCGATCGCACGAACTTGGGATGTTAAATTACCAGCAAGCTGATTCACGTTGTCAGTCAAATCTTTCCAAGTGCCAGACGCACCCGGAACTTTTGCCTGACCGCCGAGTTTACCTTCAATACCCACTTCGCGGGCAACGGTCGTTACCTGATCGGCAAATGTTCTTAAGGTATCGGTCATCGAGTTGATGGTTTCGGCTAGTGCCGCAACCTCACCCTTGGCTTCAAGGACGAATTTCTGATTCAAATCACCGTTGGCAACCGCAGTTACGACCTTGACGATACCACGAACTTGCGTGGTTAAGTTTGAGGCCATGAAATTAACGTTATCGGTCAGATCTTTCCACGTACCACTAACCCCTTTGACATCGGCTTGACCACCGAGCTTACCTTCAGTACCCACTTCTTTCGCCACACGAGTTACTTCGGCCGCGAATGAGTTCAGCTGAACCACCATGACGTTGATTGTATTTTTTAGTTCTAAGATTTCGCCGCGGGCATTAACCGTAATTTTTTGTGACAAATCACCTTTGGCAACGGCCGTGGTAACCTTGGCAATGTTGCGAACTTGATCGGTTAAGTTACCGGCAAGACCATTCACATTATCAGTTAGATCACGCCAGATGCCGGAGGCACCACGTACATCGGCTTGTCCGCCGAGCTTACCTTCGGTACCTACTTCTTTCGCCACCCGAGTTACCTCGGCCGCGAATGACGACAGTTGATCCACCATGGTGTTTACTGTGGTACCGATGCGCAGGAATTCCCCCTTTACAGTACGACCATCAATTTCTAAAGACATTTTTTGTGATAAGTCGCCCTTGGCAACCGAAGTGATAACGCGCGCGACTTCAGTCGTCGGCTGGACAAGGTCACCAATTAGCAAGTTCACAGAATCGACACTTGTTGCCCAAGAGCCTTTGACCGTACCCATGGATACACGTTCTGTCATTTTACCTTCTTGACCGACGGTCGTTCGTACACGCATGAACTCGTTTGCCATATTTTCATTGAGTTCTATGATGTCATTTAGGACCTCGCCAATTTCAGAAATCAAACCTTCTGTTTGAGTTAGCGGAATACGAACAGAGAAATCACCACGACGAACTAACTTCACAGCATTTAGTAGTTGTCGTAGTTGTTCCCGTGGTGTTGAAGAATCCAAACTCATTTGTTTTAGGGGAGGGGCGATGGTTGTATCTTCGTTGTCACTTCGGGATGGATCCATTGCAAAATGCTTAACAGAATTTTTTTTCTTTCCTATTTTGGATTTATCGTTTTTTAAAACACGAGAATTTGCTGGCGTAGGCAATTCTGATTTTTGCATGGAATCCTCCGAGAATACTTATTTTTTGCGTATTTTAGAAATTAACCGGACAAAAATATCTCTGGCCACAGAATTTATTTATTTTCATTTTACTGGGGCAAAATTCCACAAACCTAGGTGTCTGGTCAAAATTTGGTAAAAAAAAAGCCCATCGCTTGAATCGATGGGCTGGTAGTGGTCTTAAAGAGCGGTGCTCCTATTTTAAGAGTGAAGGAATCGGTGGCTTTTCCATTCTTTTACTTCATTTAAAATATCGTTTTGAGCTTTTTTAAATGAGCTCAGTAACGAGTTATCAGTACATTCTGATTTAAAATCTCCGCACGATGCGCTGATCTGAATACTTGCCTTGTAAGTTCCATCAACATCTTGTTTCACTTTTGCCTGAACGAATGAATCAGATGGGGCTAATTCATTAATCATGCTTAAGATATTTGAGCAAACTTGCTGTTCGCTTTTATTGGGAGTGAAGTCTTTATACCTAACTTGATTTTCCATGGTTTCCTCCTCTTAAAGTGCAATCAATCTACAATTGTTAGTCTGCATCTAGACAGCTCTAAATCCAGCTGTTTTCCTTTGGATGAAGTCTGCAATCGTTGTTAAAATTTTATTAAGTGGCTGTGCTTTAGAAATGTGGCCTACATAATTAAAGTGTTTAGTTTTTCTTACCTTACAGTCTTCTTGTGCTGTAGAAGAGAAGACTACAACGGGAACTTCATTCTTGTCCCATTCGATTGGCAAGCCTGGTTCATACGCCATGGCTTGATCTGCACGTAACAATGTTTCTTCTCCGTTGAGTACGGGTAAATTCCAATCTAAAATGATTAGGTCATAGTAACCCTCAACCATTTTGTTCATAGCTTCAAAAGGATCTGAAGCTATATCAACTTTGCACGAGTACATTTTTTTAAGTCGTAATTGGATGACTTCGCTCATGTCAATGTCGTCTTCGATAAGAAGAATACGTTTAACTTTCCCAGAGACGCTTTGTCTGCGACCAAACATCTTTTGGTACGTCGCTTTGAAAACTGGTGATTCGAAAAATTCTTTGTTGTAAATCTGCTGTTCTGCAGCTGATAAAGACATAATAAAACTCCCCTGTGAATATTTTTGCTCTTTATTCTCTTTATTTAGTTTCATAAAGAGTAACAGCAAAGCTCGTACCAATTGTGGGGAGTAAAGAAGAAGTAGCACTACGGAAATAAAGGAAAATACTCCCCGAGCTAGAGGGGAATTTTTCCCTACAATTCTGTCTTTTGTATATTTGCAACAGCCGTACCAAAGTCGTGTACGGCCTTTTTTATATTTTCGATATTTCGTTCTTTCGCTGCGGTTTCTAAGGCGATACCGATCGGTGACAAAGCATCAAAGCCAAAAGACTGTGCGTTACCTTTAACCTGGTGACCTACTTTCTCTAAAAAAGAAAAATCTCCGGTTTCAATAGCGCGGTTACATTCAGCGAAGTCAGATAGACGTCGCTGAATGTAGACTACCTTCATTTCATGGGGAATTTGATTACTAAAAGACATATATAACTCCTAAAACTATAAACGCGATCAATGTTCCATTTCTTTCAAGCGTCTGTAAAGTGTTTTTCTGTCGATCTGCAAATCTTTTGCTGTCTTTTCTTTCACACCCTGATTGATCTCTAGGGCATAGCTAATATATTTATTGATCAACTCTTCCACTGACAGTAAGCGAGATTGGGAAATTCTACTAAAATCAAATGCATTTTCTGTGCTAGCCTCACGTGTGTCGGCCTGGTCAACCGGAATAACATCATCAGCGTCGATGCGATCTTTTTCGGCTAATACCAATGCACGTTCGATTGAGTTTTCTAATTCACGAACGTTACCCTTCCATGGGTGCTTGATAAGTGCTTCTAAACAATCGTTGCTAAAATACTTGCCACGAATATTATTTAAAGCCGAAAATTTGTTTAGAAAAAATTCCGCAAGGGGAATGATGTCTTCTTTACGCTCTCTTATTAATCAGGCCGCAGCATAGA
>DDVI01000095.1 GCA_002345205.1 Bdellovibrionaceae bacterium UBA2316
TCCACAACAATTTTTAATATCTCTCTTAAAAGTTGCTAAGAAAAATTTCCCCGTTTAACGATGAGTCTTTACCGTAAGCCTAAGTTGCGGTAAAGACTCAAACCTTATGGACGCAATTCTAAACCGACTCATGAAAAATTACGAACGCATTTTCCCATGGGCCCAGCGTAACCATGTTGAAGCCTTTCGCATATACGATCGCGATATACCTGAATACCCGTTCATATTAGACCTCTACAAAGATATTGGCATTATTTACGACAAATCTAATCCCCTAATTGCTCGTGATAAACTTCATTTCGAAGACTTTCAGGAAGCCGTTCAAAAACTTTGGCCAAATTGGCAGCACTGTTTTATCAAACAGCGCCGCCGCAAAGAAGGTCAGGAGCAATATGAACGCATTGATGAAAAAGAATTTAAAATCGTCGTACAAGAAGGCAAAGCTCAATTTCATGTTAACCTATCCGATTACCTTGATACGGGTCTATTTTTAGATCATCGAACTTTACGATATAAAGTATTTAAAACGTCTAAGGGTAAGCAGGTGTTAAACTTGTTCTGCTATACAGGAGCTTTTAGCGTACATGCCGCCCTGGGCGGGGCTAAAACGACAAGCATCGATATGTCTAAAACATATATTGAGTGGGCTCAGCAGAACTTCAAACTGAATAAAATCCCTGTAGAGCAGCATATTTTCCATGCGGCTAACGTAATGGACATTTTACCGACTTTGACGGACCGATACGATACAATCATTTTAGATCCTCCGACGTTTTCAAACTCAAAAAAAATGGTGGATTCCTTTGAAGTGGAACGTGATCAAGTAGGCCTAGTGGATTCGTGCATGAAATTGCTAAAAGAAAACGGAGTACTCTATTTTTCCTGTAATAAAAGAACTTTCCGTATCGATACGAAAATCACTGAAAAATATGATGTAAAAAATATTACAAAAGACACGATCCCTATCGATTTTCATGACCAAAAAATTCATCATTGTTTTGAAATTTCTCATCGAAAATAAGTCGTCAGTTAAAAAGTCTTAATTTCTTATTTACTTAGGGACTAAAAGGCTTTACAAGGTCCCCTATGAACGCATTAGGAAGACATATTTTAGTAGAATTCACTGGTTGCAATGCTGACGTTTTAAATGATGTTTCAGCTATTGAAAAAAGCATGATCGATGCTGCCAAAATTGCTGGCGCTACCGTTATCAGCTCTAACTTTCACCATTTTTCTCCGTGGGGAGTTTCTGGAGTTGTAGTTATTCAAGAGAGCCATTTAGCCATCCATACTTGGCCAGAATATCGTTACGCATCGGTGGACTTATTCACGTGCGGCGAAACGGTAGATCCTTGGGTTTCGTTCGAACATTTAAAACAGGCACTGGAAGCGACTTATTCTGCAATCGAATTAAATCGCGGCGCTTTGAACATCATCAAAAAATCTGATTACAAACCAACTAACGTTCGTATTGATCCATCTAATCAGATCGACACTAAAAACTTTAAAATTGCACGTAACGTTTGGTTCACTGACAAAGACGACATGCAAGCTTTGTCACTTCGCTACACTGGCGATGTGTTGTTTAATGAAACGACAGATTTCCAGCAAGTGCGCGTATTCGACACGCTAGCTTACGGCAAAATGCTTGCGATTAATAACATGGTTATGTGCACTGAACGAGATGAATTCCATTATCACGAAATGATCGTTCACCCAGTTGCTCAACTCAGCAAAAACTTGAAAAACGTTTTAGTTATCGGTGGTGGCGACGGCGGGACAATTCGCGAGTTATTTAAATATAGCTCAATTGAAAAAGTAACGATGGTTGAAATTGACGAAGCCGTTATCAATGCTTCTAAAAAACATTTACCAACATTAAATACTGAATTCGGTAATCCAAAATTAAACTTAATCGTTGGTGATGGGATCGAACACGTTCGTAATGCAAAAGCAGGAACTTATGACCTTGTTATTGTAGACGGCTCTGATCCGGTCGGGCCAGCTGAAGGTTTATTCACTAAAGCATTCTACGCAGATTGCGCACGCGTATTGACTGACGATGGTATGCTTGTAACTCAAGGTGAATCGCCGATGTTTCATACAAATACGTTTGTTGAATTGAATCACTGCTTAAAAGACATCTTCGGGATGCAGAAAGTTCACACGATGCTATTTCATGCAACGACATACCCATCTGGTATGTGGTCGCTAATGATGGCATCAAAGAAAGCTTTGAATCCTAAAACTGAAATCGACATTAAAAAAACGGCTGAGTTCGTTAAGCAAAAGAACTTGAAGTACTATAATGAAGAACTTCATGCTGCTGCTTTCTGCTTACCAAACTTTGTAAAAAACCTACTCGAAAAGTAGGCGTTATGAATCCGGTGTCGAATTCCATATTGCTATGTGCGCTGAATTCGACGTATCAACACGCAGCCTTTGGGCTGCGCTACTTACGCGCCAACCTAAAAGAACTTAAAGAACAATCTACTATTATTGAATTTACAATCGCTCAGAGTCCTCTAGAAATCGTAGAAAAGATTTTGTCGCTAAATCCAAAAATTGTTGGTTTTGGTGTGTATATTTGGAATACCGATGAAGTTTTAAAAGTCATTCGCCACCTAAAACAATTAGCGCCGGAAATTAAGGTCGTCCTAGGGGGACCCGAAATCAGTTACGAAACTGAAACTCAAGCCCATGTATACTACTGCGACTATATCATCAAAGGTGAAGCTGATTTTTCGTTCTACAATTTATGCTGTGACATTTTATCGAATCGCCCACTTGATGGATGGAATAAAATTTCTCAGCACCCATTACCTGATATCAAAGCGATTGAATTGCCGTATGACTTATATTCAGACGATGACATTCAAAATCGCGTTCTGTATGTCGAAGCTTCGCGTGGCTGCCCCTACAAATGCGAATACTGCCTATCATCACTCGATGTTTCCGTTCGCAATTTTGCGGTAGAGCCATTTTTAGCGCAAATGCAGGTACTAATTGATCGTGGAGCTAAACAATTTAAGTTTGTGGACCGTACATTTAATTTAAGCCCCACTATTTCCGAATCCATTCTGCTTTTCTTTTTGAAACAGATCGATAAAGGTTTGTTCCTACATTTCGAAATGGTTCCGGATCGCTTGCCTGACAATTTAAAAGAGTTGATTAAACAATTTCCTGACGGTTCCCTCCAGTTTGAAATCGGTATCCAAACTTTGAATGAAACCGTTTCTGGTTTTATTAGTCGCCGCCAAAACCACGTCAAGATGCAAGAGAATTTCTTATTCTTGAGGGAACATACAAAAGTTCACACTCACGCCGATCTTATTGTAGGCTTACCCGCAGAGTCTTTAGAAAGCTTTAAAAAAGGCTTTGATAAGCTGATTCAGTGGGATCCTGATGAAATTCAAGTGGGTATCTTAAAGCGTTTAAAAGGAACACCAATTATTCGCCACCAAGCCAAATTTGAAATGGTTTATTCAGAAAATACGCCTTACCAAATTTTAAAGACGAAAGATCTAACGTTTCAGGAACTGCAGCAGATGAATCGTTTCTCGCGCTATTGGGATATGATTGCAAATTCGGGTCAGTTCAACCTAACAATGAACTTTCTAAAACAGAAAACTAAGGTCGAAGAAAAGTCGCTCTTTGATTTATTTTTCAATTTATCTCAATTCCTGTATGAGCGTCACCGGGGAACTTTCGCTATCTCGTTAATGAATTTAACGGAATCGGTTTTTAGATACATAGTCGATACCCTTCATGTTCCAGAGACTGAAGCTGCTGAATTAATTTACCGCGATTTCTGCACACGTAAAAAACGCGATATCCCCATCTATCTAAAACCATTTATTGAGCATAGTTCTAAAACTCCAACGGCAGCAAAGCCCAAAGAGACAGGTCCAAAAGATAGCCTACGTAAACGGCAATCGAACCATTCTGCTCAAGAAGCTGTTGTTTGATTTAATAGATTCTGTATTTGATGAAGATCTTCAATCTCTGATTGCACTAATGCCGAACTCATTATTTTCTTTTCGATTCGGCTTCTTGCAATTTTATAAACTGATATCATATAAATCGATAAAATAATTAGTCCTAGCCAGCTTAAAAAAATCATCATCGTACCAAAAATAAAAGCACTTCGCGTTGTCTTTTGATAGTCGGAGAACGCCTTGTGTACGATGTACAAATTGATATTTGCTAATAGAAACGTAACAAGTGCTCCAACGGCGCCGATAGCGGCAATCTCTGGCATATGACCTCACGAACGGCATTCGGGCTCTAACAAATAACTACTTTGATTCGCATGAACGAATGCGTTTGTTCCTACGATATCCACCAATAGTATCGAAATCAAACCACCATCAATCAAAACACCCAAAAAAGTTGCAGGATCGACTGATCGGCGTACCACCTGTTCACGGGAATCGCAGTTTTCTTTTTTACCTACGAATGTAACTCGTCCCCGCTTAGGGATGGTAACTTCCAACGGAGCTTCAGGTCCTGCTATTCCGCGGTAAACATCATTTACATAAATTTTCGTATCACTTACACTTGATAAAATTTCGACTTGTTCGGTTGAACCATGCAAGATTGTCGCACAGGAAATTAATTGAAACGATAATAGAAAAACCAGTCCAGTTCGCCAGATCCGCATATATCTCTAGCTATACAGCTTATGAATATTGACTTCAATAAAATTAATTCATCTACTATTGCCTACTATGTTTAAAATCCTGCTGTTTCTAGCACTATGTACCCAATTCGCCTTCGCGTATGTGGTATCTAACGATGATGATTACTACATCTATCATTCCGAAGGATTTTCTTACATTCTAACAAAATCAGATTTTAAATATCTTCCGCGCATTATCGGTCAATCGCGCCGAAGTCAGTTGCTATTTGAAAAAGAATTCTCTTGGAAGTTGGATGAACGAACATCACTTGTTGTGACATCAAATAAAAATCAAGTAGCCAATGCCTTCGCGACAATTTCACCCAACAATATGGTTGTATTTTATAAAGGCGGCGTAGAATTTCTAGACCCATCTAGCTCGTCGTCATGGATTGATACACTATCCAGTCACGAACTGGCCCATGTCTATCAATTAAACGCCAAAAATCAACTAGGCATATTTTTAAAAAAGATATTTGGCAACCAAACATATTTACCGATTCCCGTATTCCCTTGGCCTATTTTTATTTCACCTACGGCCTTGCTACCAACTTTTTTAGTCGAGGGGAATGCGGTTCTAAATGAATCTCGCCTAAATCAAGGTGGTCGACTAATGAGCGGGGAGTCCCTTGTACTGGCAACTGAACTAAACCTTAGCGGCAAAGCCGATCTATCCTACATGATGAATTCCACACTCGAATTTCCCTATGGAAAAGAAAAATACATCGTCGGTGGATACTTTCAGTCCTTTCTTGCCAACACCTATGGTTTTCCCGTCACCAATCGATTTTTTATTCACCACGCCGAAAACAACATTAACCCGTTTGATCTAAAGTCATCATTTGCTGCGACATTTTTTGAAGAGTATGAAGATTTGTATAAAAATTTTCAGTACTCATTAAAAACCAACCAGAAAAAGTACAATGCTTACAGGGGCAAAAGTCTGATGACTTCACTTAGTGCGGTTGATTTCAAACGCATTGATAGCTCCATCTATTTTATTAGTGTTTTTGACGGAAAAACCCCAAATAGTCTGAACCGATTTGATATTGAAACCAAGCGGCTTGCGAGCGAGAAGACGTATTTAAATTTGGGACGAGTGTATCGAAATAATAATACTTTCTATACAGCCGGTAGCTATTCACAACATCAGCGAAATACGTTTTATACTCTTGTAGATAAAGATTATAACTTTGTTCCCGCATTCAAAGATAAATA
>DDVI01000126.1 GCA_002345205.1 Bdellovibrionaceae bacterium UBA2316
TGCTGCGGCCTGATTAATATTAAAGGAAGTCAATATCGATATCTCAAAGAATTGGTCTAAATCAACGGATCAATTGTCACCGGGCTTTTTGGCAAATCTCGACTACGTAATAACTCTTTGTGCGGAAGAAGTTTGTCCAAATTTGCCATCAAAGGCCAAGCGAGTTCACTGGCCTATTAAAGATCCTGCCGGTGTCCCAGAGGAGAAAAAAGCCGAGGCATTCCGTGCCGCAAGAGACGAAATAAAAGAAAAGCTAAACACTTTTAAGATTGAGAAGGCTTTCAAGTAAATTCAAGATTTGGATGATTCTATGAGCTAAAGTCTCAAACACATGACATAAACACCCTGTATTCAGATGCTTGTGTTACTTTGGGTGTATTTTAAAGTATACATAAGGGGCGATCCCCTGAGGAAGTTGGCCTTTGCGCAAGCGTTGGCTTAGGGCTAGGACTGAGCATGACCTACTTCGTTCATCAGCAGTGTTTTAAGTTGTAATTTAATTTCTGAAGGATCAACATCGGCGACAATGACCTGGTCTTCAGCTTCATTAAGCTTTACTCTTCTAGCTGATTTCGAATCTGTTACTGCGAGAAAAGATGGAAGGGCCGTATTAGTTAATACTGATATTAAAATCGGAGTCGTTTCTGATATTGAAAATAATTCTGGTCTAAGAGGTGGCAGTTTTGGAACCTATTACGGATCAAATATCGGAGAAAAACTTTAAAGTGGCACCATCTTTAAATGTGACGTGGTTACCTTTAATAGCAAACATGCTTGGATAACTGAAATCATTCTTAAAGTTGATAGTGCAAATAAGAAAGTAACAGCAGAACTTAAAGAGCAGTGAACAGGGGAATTGCAAAACGTATTTACTCGAAACTATGACTGCGCAACACGATAACATATTTTTAGAAGAAAGCTGTCGAATCACAGTCAGATTTAAGACATATCCATTTTCAAACCGCCCTGTGGTTGCAAAAGATCTTCTAGGAAAAATGCGGCTAGTTCTGATCGGCCAGACAAACCGGATTTAGAGTAAATGGCGATAGATTGCACGCGCGCTGTTTTTTCTGTGGTATTGCGAATGTCCGCAATTTCCTTCAGGGAAAGGCCTTTTAATAATAGCAAGGCTACTTCTTTTTCTGCTGCGGTTAAATTCCATTTTGTTAATTGTTGATCAATGGATTGCGATAAACCTTCTATATATTTCTGTGCTTCCATTTTCCAGTCACGGGCTTCTTTTTTCAGTTGAATGTTTTCATTCAAAGAGTCAGTGAGCTTATGCTTTAGCTTAAAAGAGTCCTTCATGAAATAAAAAATACCAAATAGAGCGGCCAGACCAGCACCGCCTTCGACCAGGACATGCCACAGTTCGACACCCTCTTGTGAGTCGGTGAACAAGTCAAAGGCCACCATGACGGTCATGATGGCTAAAACAGTGGTGATTACTATTCGTTCGTGCCGAGTCATGTTTCAAATACTAACGTAAAGATCCATCGTCGTCATGAGTTTAGTTGTTTATTCATGTTCGTTTTCAGCCTCAGCCTCGTTTTCGTTTTCTCCTAGCTGAAGAGTCTGACCAAACAGAGTCAGTGTTCGAGTTTGCGGGTCAAAGTTTTTGTAGAGATAAAGTCCCGAGGAAATCACTAGGGCAATTAAAATGATCGCGGCCAATCGTCGTGATGACGGGATCGCCGTCGCCGGTTCAGACGTTTCTTTTTTGCCGTCAATCATGCTTAATGCAATAGCGTCCCGGTGTCGCATCGAATGAAGAATCACTCCGGATATATGAAGTACTACGATTACGATGAATGAGTTTGCCATGAATTCATGAATGTCCTCAAACGCTTCTTTATTGCCAGTGCTCATTAGGTACCCGGTCCCAGCGAGTCCGAAAGCTAAGGCGAACATGGTTATCGCAGCCCAGCTGGATGCGGGGTTATGTCCTAGCCAGCGTTTTTTTGAACCAGACACAATTCCTAAAAAATAGTCCTTTAAATGAACCGGATTTAAGCTAAACCCAGAAAACCGAGCCTGTTGCGAACCCATAACGCCCCAAATTACGCGCCAAATAACTAAGCCGCCTAAGAGCAGGCCGGACAACATATGGTAGCTAAAGACTAAAGACTCGTCGTCAACGGTTTTAGCAATACCAAACGAAAACAGAAAGAGTCCTGAAAAAAGCCAATGGAAAAGTCGGGTCGGTACGTCATATACTAAAGTTGATCTCATAGTGAGCCTCCTATCCAGTAGTTTGTATCTATTTGCTTTATTCGTCCATAGGCTAAATGGCGTATGGGCGGAATTACAGACACTTAGGCTATTTGACCCATTCACAAAATTGAAAACTATTGCATACTCAAAGTAAAGAAATGGGAATCACCCCATTCAACAGGAGATGTAAAATGAAGCAAATCATAGTGGTATTAGCGGTTTTAGGCATGGTCACATCGGCCCAGGCAAAGAAAAACTGTACGAGTGAGCCCAAGTCCAAATGGATGTCCGAAGCTGATTTTAAAAAGAAAGTCGAGGCTGATGGGTATAAAATCTCGAAATTTAAGCAGCCGGGAACATGTTATGAAATATACGGAACCGACAAAGATGGTAAGAAGGTCGAAATCTATTTTAACCCGGTAGACGGCGCGATTGTGAAAGCGAAATAACAACACCCTCTGTCCAAGCAAAGGGACGCATCCAGTTATGCCGATGCGTCCTTTGTCATTTACCTGAAATAGGCTTTAAATGAAATAATGAGTTTGAATTCCATCACCCAAAAATCAAATGGCCTTACGACCGAACAGGCTCAGCAGCTTTTGCGGATCCACGGCAGAAATGAACTTGTTGCCGGCTCACAATTTACACAGTTTAGGCAGTTCTTGAAAATTCTGTCTGACCCGATGGGTTTAATGATGCTTGGCCTTTCTGGCCTCTATTTTCTGACGGGTGAATCGACGGATGCCATTATTATTCTAATAGCGTACATCCCGGTCACCGCTGTCGATGTGTTTTTGGAACTCAAATCTGAAAAAGCGCTAAAGGCTTTAAAGTCGAATTTGCAAACATCAGCAAAAATTCTTCGTGATGGCGTGCTTAAAGATATTCCAATTCAATTGATTGTTCCGGGTGATGTTATCGCATTTGAAGAGGGGCAGTCTTTGCCCGCTGACGGAAAAGTCATCGAAAGCCAAAATTTATCTATCAATGAATCTGCGCTGACTGGAGAGTCTCTGCCAATTGAAAAAAATAGAGAAGCCGATTTTTTTGCGGGAACCTCTGTTCTAAATGGTCGGGGGTTCGGTCTAATAAAAAAAACTGGAAAAGAAACGAAGTTTGGTAAAATTAGTCATTTGTTAGAAGAAACCAAAGGTCAGGAATCACCACTTCAGATAAAAGTCTATGCACTGGTTAAAAAAATCGTGATCTTGGCGGCGGGGCTTGTGATTCTTCTTTTCTGGATAGAATATGCGCGCGGTTCAAGTTGGCTTAAATCCTTGATCACGGCGTTAACTTTTGGGATGGCCGCAGTTCCCGAAGAATTTCCTTTAGTTTTCACTTTGTACCTCAGCATGGGGGCGTATCGTTTGTCAAAACATGGGGTGCTTGTTAAAACACTTCCAAGTGTCGAGACGCTAGGTAATGTGGATGTAATTTGTACGGACAAAACGGGAACTTTAACCGAAGGTCGATTTAGTTTGGTGGAGGTTGTTCCGTTTGGCTCGTTAAATTCTGATGAGCGAAATCTAATAGCATTATTAGCCTGCGAGCCTACGCCCGTGGATGCGATGGAAACAGCAATTTTTGAAAAGATATCGGGTGTAACTTTTGCCAGAGAAAAATGGACGTTGAAATACGATTACCCGTTCGAGCCGCAAGGTAAACACATGACTCACGTCTGGTTGAATGAACAGGGCGAATCCGTGTTAGCAATGAAAGGCGCCGTTGAAGGTGTCCTTGAGCATTGTAAAGTGGACGAAATTGACCGGCGAAATATTTTAGATTCAGTGACTCGTTTAGCGTCTGAAGGAAAACGAATTCTTGGTCTAGCTAGTAGTAAAAGGCTGTTTTCAGGCAACAGAGTTGAAGATGAAAAGGGCGCGAGTTTTATTGGTCTTCTCGTTTTTAGTGATCCCGTTCGTAGTTCTGCAAAACAGGCCATTTCGGACTGTCAAAGTGCCGGAATCGAAATAAAAATGCTTACTGGAGATCATCTTTTAACGGCTCATGCCATTGCCGATGAACTTAAAATATCTCATAGTGAAAATTCCATTTTCAGCGGCTCACAGCTTTTGGAAATGGACCAGGAACAACGAACTCGCGCTTATGTGCAAGGCGCGATTTTTGCGCGGGTAACGCCTGAACAAAAATATGAAATGGTTAAAACGCTTAAGAGTCATAACAAAGTCGTCGCCATGACGGGGGACGGAGTCAATGATTCGCCTGCTTTAAAGCTAGCCGATATCGGCGTCAGTATGGGGGAAAACGCGACGGACGTAGCCAGATCGACGGCAAAAATGATTCTATTAAAAAATGATTTTAATGGAGTAGTGCATGCAATCCTAGAGGGGCGAAATATATTTTCTAATTTGCGACGAAGTTTTTCTTACTTGATTGCATTTCATATTCCCGTGGTTCTTTTGGCATTTATTCCGCCGCTGCTGGGGTGGAGTCAATTGATGTTACCGGTTCATATTATTTTATTGGAATTGATTGTTCATCCCATTTCCGCGTTCGCATTTGAAAATCTAAAATCACAAAGTCATCATGCACGTCGATCATTGATTCCCACGTCGACCGCTATTACAGCCGGAGTGTCCGGGTTGCTTTTAAGTGTTTTAAGTTTACTGCCTATGATGGATTTGAATGCGCAGTCAGATTTAAATCACATTCGCAGTCTGGTCTTGGTGACTGTTCTGTTTGGAAATATCGGTTTTACTTTTGTTGAGGCTTGGCCAAATTATCGTTCTTTAAAAGTAACCCTTATTATTGGCATTCTGGCGGTCCTTCCGTTTGCGCTTTGCAATCTAAATATTTTTAGAGAGATATTCCATTTAAGTCCGATTTCAAATTTGGAACTTGCCAAGGCGTTAGTGTTTGGTGTGATAGCTTCGATTCCTAGCTTTTTATACAGATTGAGTTTGTTTAATAAGGTATACCATCGTAGGCTATGAAGTCGAGAAGAAGTCGGCTAAGCAGGGTCCCCATAAAAATGGAGACCCGAGATATTTTTATTGATTTTCGTTCGCACGTTCCGGTAGTTCGATACCGCAATCAGCATGGGCTTGTTTGAAGGCCTCTTCAGTGGGACGTTCGCCGTCTCCGGGTTTACCAATTTTATCTTCTAAACACGTAATTTGTTCTTCGATTAAATTCCGTGGTGGGCCGTTTGGTTGCCTAATTTGATTGGCCGAAATGTTACACTCTTGAAAGGCGATTTCCATCGCGTCGCGAGACGGACGTTCACCTTGACCAGGTTCGCCTAATAGTCCGGATAGACACTGTTTCTGCTCATCAGTGAATTCCCTGTGTCCACCACCGCCATGTCGACCGCCGTGACGAGGTTGGTCCATTTGCGCCAGCGCCGGTAATATAGAAAGCATCACGGCAGCGTATACAATCCATTTCATACTCTAACTCCTTTAAGGGCTAGTGCCCTTGTGTTGTGAGCATAGAATCACAAAAAAATAAGTAAGGAGTGTGGAATATCTTTTTGAGACGCAAAAATAATTTTAAAAGGCTTTCCACGTTCTCTCCACAATTGCCTGTCACGATGAAACCGAACCCTACTACTTGGAGGTAGCTATGAAAAAACTGATGATTGTACTTGCAATTTCGTTCTTTGCCGCAACGGCGATGTCGCTTGAAAGTGGCGAATTTAATTTAGTTGCTAATTCGGCGGCAGAACATCCGTGTGTGAAAGTGAATCTGACTCTGGATCAAATTTCTGCAATTAAAAATATAGTCTTTAAAAGCAGTCAAGTTCGCGCACAAGACGAAGCCAACCTTAAAAAAGCCATGCTAGAAGTGGATCACATTTTAGCCAGCAGCACATCGACTAAAGAAGATGCTGAAAAAGCGCAAAATAATTTACAACAGGCGATGGCCGCATTAGCTAAAGCCGCCGCGCAGTTAGATCTCTCAATTAACTATGACGTCCTTCATGCGGATCAACGTGAGATGGGCTCTCTATGCGCTAAATACATGTATTCATTTCCGCCCTTAGTTTCGAATTCAATCGCCTCTAACATAAAATAGGAAATAACATGAAGTCGTCAAAAATTATAGTTGTCGCTTTACTTACATCAGCACTTCAGATTCAGGCTCAGTCCTACTGGGGTTATGGTTTGCAAGGCGGTCTTTCGGGTTGTGGCTATCAAGTGTCGCAAGCTGAAGAATCGTCTAGCTATAAGGATGAAATAGATGAACTGAAAAAACAATTGGCTGAGTGGAAAAAAGAAATCGCACAGTTAAAACGTGAACTTTCTAAAGAGCAAACTGAACTTAGGAAACACGATTCTACATTGCGAGGAAATTTTGACTCAGATGCCTATACTTTTATTAAGTCCCATTTTGACAGTCAACACAAGTGCACAGATTACAAAGGACAGTCCGACGTAGCCGTCGTAAGTGAAAATAAATTGGGATCATCGGCAGTAAGTGGCGAAGGTGCGGTGATTGGCCGTAAACCTGATTCGGAACCCCCTCGTCGTGACTTACCCCCATCATCGGATAAAAAACGTAAATCGATGTCCGATAGTGATGATGATTCAAATGAAGTTACGACTGAAGATATGACGATTGAGCCTACTAATTTAAATAAAGAATGGGCTGATGTTTGCGATATGCAACGCGACCCAAAGGGCATACTTAAATCAACCATCTGTCAGAAAAATTATATTATGAATGGCGCCAAAGTGAATCGCGCGGAATGCCAGGCGGCAGTTCTAAATTACCCACGCGCCTCTAAAAATATCAGAAACGTAAAACGTGAAATAGTAGTTAAACAGGAAGCTATGAAAGCGGCTCAGGCGCAAATTCCTGAACTACAAAAATCAATGAAAGAAGAACAATCCGAAGCGCGTAAACAAAGACTCGAAGACATTCGCGAAGGCGGAGTCTGTACTGAATGTTTAGCGCAATCCCAAGGGCAAAGCAATTCGACCAGTTTTCAATCGGGTCAACCGAATTGGGGTGGTGTTGTAGGTAACTCGGTTATGGCGTTGCTGGCGTACTCTTCGACAAAAAATTTCTATTCGAGCATGGCCGATAGTAATGCGAATTTAGGTTTCCCAACACAGCTACCAATGACATCGCCGTTTATGGCGGCGACACCAAATATCATCGGTGCGATCGGTGCGGGTTTAGGACAAGGTAGTTTTGGGTGTTCTGGAAATTCGGGTGGCAATTCGGGAATGGGCGGAGCGATGGGTCCTTACGCAGCGCTTGGAGGCTCGGGGCAAATTGGCGGCGCGTTCGGTACGCCTCAGTGGGCACTTGGAATTCAAATGGGCGGAGGCATGTACAACCAAGGTATGGGTAACTGGGGTATGAATGGACCTTGGGGTTTAAGCAACACTGGCTTGGGGGTCTATCCACAACAATTGCTTACCGGACAATTAGGAATTGGAAATAGTTTAGGAAGTTCGTTAATGAATCCGTATGCGTCTTTGCTGGGCGGAAATAACTATGGTTTAACCGGTGGCTCCGGATTATCGGGAATGCTTGGTTTAAGCGGTTTGAATGGACTGAGTGGATTAACCGGGTTGACCGGAAGTTTGGATTCGGGAATGCAACAGCAGATATTGCAATTGCAGATGCAGCAGCAACAGCAACTGTTGCAGTCGCAGATGCGAGCCTATGAAAATGCGATGCAAAAACAAAAAGCGATTTCGGGATTGCAGTCTGAATTGATGGGTGTGATCCAGCGAATCCAATCCATACAATATGGAACAAGCACGTTAGGCAGTTCAACCAGCTATTTAAGCGGGTCAACGAGCTTAGGTTCCCTTGGGACAAGTTTGGGATCTTTGCCATCGACGGCGACAGTGCCAGCGCCGTTAGCGACAGGGCGATAAAGTTTATTTCTTGCGGTCAAAAGTTAAATGTTCTTCATTGAAATATCTAAAGATGATTTCAAAATGAAAGGCGTGATGGAAACGGTTATAAATCGCTTCCTTTGCGTTTTGTTTCAAATCTTCTAGTGATTCCGACTTCAATGAAATCAGATCATTTGGTGATGAAAGTATGTACCAACCATTTGACAAAATACGGATGTCGCAAATAAATCGATCCGACACCGGATGATTCGCCCATTTATAGATGAATGCCCAGTGCGACGCGGCTCCGAAGATAATCATCAAATGAAAAAATTCATGGGAACCAAAGTATGTGGGCCAAATAATAAACCAACGTTTGAAATCGACTATGGCGCCAAACGTATAGGCGATAGCACCATACATGATCAACCTTGAACTTTGCGAAGGATAACACTGCAGAAATCTATAACGAGTTAAAAATCCTATCCAGCCCAAGCCTAAAAAGAAAGTGAGTGCTAACCATTCTGGAAAGCTGGTGAAGAAAACGACTTCAAGTACAAGGCCCGCAATGGCTACAACCCAAATAAATATCAATGCTAACCAGCGCCAAGCGCCGCGAAACAATATGGAATGAATGGGGGTAAATGTGCCAGCTATTAAACACCAGATACCGGCGTGATCAAGTCGTACTAAAACATGCCGTCCTAGCGTTTCACGCGGCAGCAAATGAAATACGGCACTCATCGAAAATAGAAAGACAACGGTAAAACTATACACGCAAAGAGCAAAAACTCTCCAGCCATTGCCTTGGCCACGTTTAACTAAAAAATAAGTTCCAATTAAACCCGCGAATGCTGCAAAAAAATGCGACCAGCTACTGATTGGATCGGCAAAGCCCCATAACTCTGTATTCATGGTCAAAAAATAACTGAAGAGTCGAGTGCGGGCAAGTAACTTAATACACGCTGTATTTAGGCTTTGCAAAACGTAAATAGGCGGGGCATTAATGTTTAGGTGGATATTAACACCTTTATTAAAAAAGCGAACGTCCTTTATACTTTGCCAGTTTCAAAAACAATCAGCAGATGGGTGTTATTTGAGTTTCCATTTGACTCTCAATTGTTATCGATGAGCCCACTTTATTTAAAAAGCCGAAAAGACTATTTGAAACTCGGCGGACGTTTTAATCCACGTCTGTGTTCAACGATGCGTTCATTGAGTGCTCAGGATTTATTTGCAGATAGTATAGATTACTCACCGACAGAATCAGAACTAATTTGGTTTGTAAATAACTCGCATGATGTTGCAGATCCTGAAAAAGAAGTCGAGGCGTTAGTACGTTTCTCTGAAGTTTCGGTTTTTCACGAACAGAATCATCGAATTATTTGGCGGATGCTGCCACCGGCACCCCAGGAACAATCTGATCTTCGCCGATATTTAAACTTCGCTGAAAGTTTGGTCGTTATTTTAGATTTGGCTTTGGGTGATGAGCTCGGTGTTAAACATTCTGCTTTATTTGAAGAGATGAAAGTAATTTATCGTTCGGGTGGTCGTGGTCCCTGGGTAAAACGCGGTCACAAGCAGAATAGAAATTATTACCTGGCACTGTTTTTGGCGACCTATTATTTGTTAGAAATGATGAACCCGGAAGACATCGAGCCGGCGCTTAATTATGTATTTCCAGGGCAGAAAGCGATCAACCAGGCGGTCACTGACCGCAGTTTAGAACTGAGTGAGTTGTTTACTCGCATTACTAACCCTCAGTGGCAAGAACGTTACTGGAAAATAGCTCGGCAAAAGTTAACAAAAATGCACAAAGGTTCAATGGAGGACCCTCTCTATTTACCTGAAGATCCACTCGATTTTGGTGATGATTTGTATATAGTAAATCGCGTCCTTGATTATTTTATGACAATTTAAGGCGTGACATCTTTTTCTTCACATTTTAGCCTTTTTCAATGCCACATGTAGTGCCAAGTTTTCTAACTTTGTTAGTCGTGATTGCGGTTGCCCGTTTTTTTGGGTTTGTTTTTCGCTGCATGAATCAGCCCTCTGTAATGGGTGAAGTTTTAGGTGGCATCATTTTAGGCCCTTCGGTTCTTGGATATTTTTTTCCCGGCTATATGAGTGTTGTCTTTCATGCGGATGCGATGGTGTTCTTAAGACATGTCGCAGAGATCGGAATTGCGCTCTATTTATTTGTTATGGGTTTAGAGATCGATTTAAATCGATTAAAAAAGTCAGCGCGATCAGCCATTTTTATTTCCCAAGCGAGCATCATTCTTCCGTTTATATTGGGCATCGGTTTAGCTCTGCAAATACACTCGGGGTACGCGCCCGCTGGTGTCGGCCATTTAGAATTTTCTTTATTTATCGGGGTTTCTTTATCTATCACAGCGTTTCCTGTCTTAGCACGTATCTTGATGGATTCAAATATGCACAAAACACCATTAGGTGATTTAGCTTTAACGTGCGCAGCGATTGACGACATCACAGCCTGGTGTTTAGTCGCTGTAGTGACAGGTATTATGAAATCCTCTCTTTCGGGGGCTGGTTGGACGATAGCGTTGACCGTGCTTTATGTCGTTTTCATGATTGTAGTCGCACGGCCTTATATCGAACGACTCATTCCTAGATTAGAAAAATCGGTAGAACGCCTTCCTCAAGCGTTATTGGCTTTTGCGGTCTTAGGCGCCTTGGGTTCTGCGGCTCTCACAGATATAATTGGAGTTCATGCCTTCTTTGGTGCGTTCCTTTTCGGAGCGATCATTCCTCACGATAGTTTAGTAGCCCGCGAGATTACGGACAAACTTCAAGATTTCGTAGCCATTTTATTTCTTCCGGCGTTCTTTGCACTGACGGGTGTGAAAACGCAGCTTGGATTATTGTCGTCATCCCAAGATTGGGTAATCTGTTTGGGAATTACGGGATTAGCGATTCTAGGTAAATTTGGCGGAGCCTTTATCGGGGCAAAAATTTCTGGTAGTGCGACTAAAGAAGCCACGACCATAGGAATTTTGATGAATACGCGAGGTTTAGTGGAGTTGATTATTTTAAATATTGGTTTAACGGTGGGTGTTCTAACGCCGACACTATTTACGATATTGGTTCTAATGGCTCTTGTAACCACGTTTATGACGGGCCCGCTATTAAAACTGACACACGATATGGCAAAGGTCACAACCCATGTACGCATTTCGTAAAGCAACGATCAATATCATACTTAGACTTGTTCTTAGTCCTGACGGATGTAACCAGCTGACGTCTCGAATTGAGATTGTAAGTTAGACCTTTAGTGAATACGAAAACTTGCCGTATAATAAACGTTGATGTTGAAGTCTGTAAAGGTACTGTTACCACTCATTTTCATGATCCTATTGAAGTTCGCCCAGGCGACACCGATTCTAGGTGCTTCTGCGTGTTTAAATGATGCGAATTCGAATAACGTGGCTCTTCAAAAGTCCTTCAACCAATGCTGGGAACCTTTAGGAATGAGCTACATAGTGTATGCGACGGGTACTGGAAAAGTTGCACCCGTAACGCAAGCACAAGTAAATTCGTGTTTTTCAGAAAATGTTTTAGGTCAAAAAATGGATTTGACTCAAATGGCGAGTTATCTAAACGAAGAAGGTTCTTTTGTTCACACTCTTCCCGAACACCTAAAGAGGTACGATAAAGATTTAGGTTTTTTTCCGGCAACAGATACACCGCCGCCGAATAAGTCAGATATGATTAAGAAAGAATGCATCGTAGCCGCAATGAAGCGTAACCCGGGAAACAAAGGTTACGTGTGTGACTACGAAGGTAAATCGGGAGAAAACGCAAGCAAGCAGATCGTCCCCAAATACTATGGTGAGGCGAGCGGTAGAACCGCTCAATGTGTCGATCAAGGTATGACCGATTATATCCACTATGCAGTTAATTCAGCCATTCAGTGCTTATCTGGAGTTGGCAAAGTTGATAGTAAGACGGTTTTCAGAAAAATTAATAACGAATCAGCCTTTAATATTTCGGTAGCTTCTGATGGTGGTGTGGGAATAGCGCAATTGACATCCATCGCCGTCAAAGAAATGTACGACAAGAGTTTGGGCAAAGGTCGCTACGTACTGGAACATATTGCGAAGAGCATGGATTCGTCCTGTAGCGGTTTTAAAGACGTGGCGGCACAAGACCTAAAAAAAGCACCGTCTACATCGGCAGCAGATCGTTGCATGTGGCTAAGTCCAGGTGATGGATTAGCTAGAAATCTGATGTATTCGATTGGCTACTATTTGACCATGCGGGATAAATATTTAGCTCCAATCCTTAGTCGTAAGGCGCCCAATTTAGTAAAAGACGAAGGGTTGATGAACGATTTAACATCCATTGCCTATGGAGCAGAGGGAATCAGTCATGCTCGTGGTCTGCTTAAAAAGTTTCGAGTGAACAATAAAACGAATTTGGTTGAGCTTAGAAAGAAAATTCGAGCCAATAGTGTCTACTTAGGTGCGATTAAAAGTAAAATGAAAGAGGTTACGTGCATTAGAAAAGGCTGGCAGAATGAAAGTAAAGAATGCAAAAAATATGAGATTGAACCAGCTGAGTTGGAAGGTGAAACATGCGTAGCGCCTATTTAATAATGGTATTTACGTCACTTTTCTGCGCGGCCAAACCCATGACAATTCAAGAACTTTTAAAAGAATCAGACGGCGTAAAGAAAAAAATCGCGGCGCAAACCACAGCTGATGGTAAAAAATCTGAGCTTAAGAAGTTTGAAGATGTTCTGCAAGCAACAATGAAGGCTTATGAAGCTGATTCCCCCCAAGAAGGAACTAAGGAAGAAGATCAGGTTAATAAATTTTTCTTTTCGTTAGAGCCTGTTTTCGAACTATCTCAAGGAAAAATATCAAAAGCGGGCTGTGAAAAGGCCGAGCATCGTATTCGTATCGAAGATCGAGATAACACTAAACCTAATCCTAACGAATTATCCGCACAAGCAAAAGACGCGATGGCGGTGCTTAAACTATTTTGCTCTCTATAAACTAATTTTTTAAATATTTGTCGAGTACGGTCAAACGATTCATGATCTGTGTGTGAATACCTGCGCTTTGGCAAATTATTTTTTCAACTTGAACTTTGCTGTCTGCACACGGGGCAGCCGCAAGATCCGTCGTTAAAACCTCGCTGGGTAAAACATTTAGGTCGAGTGTTTGTATTTGAGGGCATTTACAATTTCGCGCGCGACTAGGTCTAATCTAACTATTTTATCAACGGCGCCATAGGCATGTGCTGCTTTGGGCATCCCATAAACGACGCTGCTGGATTCATCTTGAGCGATAGTTTTTGAACCTCGGCGATGCATTTCAAGAAGGCCCTTGGCGCCGTCGGCCCCCATACCGGTCAAAATAACGCCGACGGTGTGTTTACCTATGATTTCGGCGACTGATAAAAATAGGTAGTCAACCGAGGGCTTATGCAAATTAACGGGTGGATCATCATTCACGGCCACAATGAAACCCGTTGACGTCTTTTTCACCTTCATCTGTTTTCCCCCAGGAGCAATCAAAACACGCGACGGTTTTAATTCATCTCCATCTTCGGCTTCTTTTACCTCAAAGGGACACATTTGATTCAGACGTTCGGCAAATGCCGTCGAGAATACGGGCGGAATGTGTTGAACGATGAGTGTAGGGGGGATATTAGGCGGCAAACCCAAGAGCACGTCTTTTAATGCTTCAGTGCCGCCTGTCGAAGCGCCAATCACTAGAATTCTTCGTGTGTCGATATCGGCTGCGGGGCTAGTTGCGATTGGCAGCAACGGGTGACTAGGTCTCTTAATAATGTCCGCAACCTGTAGGCGATTACTAGCGGTAAAGAACAGAACCTTACGCCCAAGCGTGTGTCCAGTGTCTTCACCCGTAATAGAGATTCTGTATTGGGCTAATATTCTCTTTGCTACTTTAATATTTTCTAAACCAATGTCATAGTTAGATTTACCGACGACTAATTCGCTCGCGCCGCCCGCAATTTTCGCTGTGAATGTTGAAGGTGTTTCTCCGGTCAGGCACGCGAACTCTTCGATCAGGGCTGGGATGGCAACTTCACCGTATCTGAAATCGATCGGTTGCCCGAAATTTGAAAAAGATTTGGGGTGACCGTAATGAATCATGCCCCCCATTTTCTTACGTTCAGAATAAAGACAAACCGAAACACATGATCCCAGAACGGTTGATATCACCGAAGGTTCGGTGCACAGAATAATCTCGCCGATACTAAGGTGAAACGTAGGCTCCTGGGCATTCAAAGCTAAGATCCTTTTCTAAATACTGATGGCCCAGCAGACGACCATTGATGAGGAATACCTTGGAAGGACTCAGAATGACCAATAAATAAATAGCCATTTGGCTTTACCGTCGTAAAAATCTTTTTTTGAACAAAATCAATTGTATCGGGAGAAAAGTAAATTAGAACATTTCGGCACACAACCAAATCAAAGACGCCATTACCTGGAGAGGTTCGGTCGATCAAGTTATGTTGTTTAAATATTATTTTTTCACGTAAATGCGGTTTCATGCGAAACCAACCACGCGCATCGCCTTTTCCTAAGTCAATGCAAGGCGTGTAGTATTCCGATGGAATTTCGGGCTTTTTGGAAATGGGATACACTGAATTTTGAGCAGTGCTGAGCACATCAGTATCTATATCAGTTGCTAAAATTTTAAAATCACGGTCCTTTGGTAAATAGCGAGCTAATACCATGGCTAAAGTGAACGCTTCCTCTCCGGTACTGGAGGCAGCAGACCAAACCTTGAATGTACGCTCTTTGTTTTTTAGCCACTCCGGTAAGATTTTCTGAACAAGATATTCAAAATGTTTAGGCTCTCGGAAAAAATCAGTCTTGTTTGTGGTAAGAAGATTGGTGAAATTTTCCCATTCCGCATGATCTTTGGGTAGAGTCATTAAATAGTTACGGTAGTCGCCATAACTATTGAACCCAGTGTCGGTTACACGGGAACGTAAGCGCGTACGAACTAAATCGCGCTTGGTAGACTTCAATGATATTCCGGCTCGATCTTCGATAACCTTGCAGAAATAAATTAAGTCTTCCTCTTCTAAATTTGGAGTAGTGGAGGCATTAAACATCCCTGAAGCCGTCGCTGTCATAATTAGGTGCCTGATTGGCTGCTTTTCTAACTGGTAGTTCCCCATGAGGAAGGTGGGCTGATTTTGTTCTAGGTGTTTTCATGTGAATCACATTATGCTTCGCCGCCGGTCTGAATGCAGTCTGTGTTGCTGTGGTTGACATCACGATGTTATTTTGAGAACCGCCATTGATTGTTAGAACGAGCTGAGTCACTGCATTTTTTAAGGACTCAGACTGCGCAGAAAGTTCTTCGGCCGATTGGGCACACTCTTCCGATGTAGAGGCATTTTGCTGAGTCATTTGGTCTAATTGGTTCATTGCCTTTGTGATTTCTGAGCAGCCGCGAGCCTGTTCCTGTGATGCCGATGAAATTTCTGTAGCCATTCCGGAAACCGCAGTAACATTTTTTACGACCTCTTCAAACACGGCGCCGCACTCGTGCGTAACCTGTGATCCCGTTTCGACATTACGTTTCGTGTCTGTCACCATTTGGTTTACTTTAGTGATGCTATTTTCAAGCAAGGCGCCGATTTCTTCCGCAGCTAAACCGCTCATGCGTGCTAAGTTTCCTACTTCTTCAGCAACGACAGCGAATCCTTTACCATGTTCACCTGCGCGTGCGGCTTCGACTGATGCGTTAAATGATAAGAGTTCCGTTTTGTGTACAATGTCGTTAATAACTTTAGTTTTTTTGTCGATTTGTTCGATTACCCGTACAACTTCGATCATGCCTTCGCTGCTTTTATTAATCATGTCCATGGACTGAATCATTTTTTCGATGATACGTTTCCCTTGGGTTACCGTCTCCTGAGATTTAGACGAGGTCGTAGCGGCTGACGATGCATTTTCAGAGTTTTTGGCAATCATAGAATTCATCTCTTCAACGGATGCCGCAGTTTCCTCGAGTGAAGCCGCTTGTTCCGCAGCCGCTTGAGATAGTTCTTCAGATGCCGAGGCAATTTGCTGAGACGCCGTACTGACCTGGATTGAACCTTCAGATAGCGTTTTGATTACCAATTGAATAGATTTGCTCATCGCTCTTAGAATCAAGAAAGCAAGTAGAGCAGAAATAAATATAGAGCCTAAACTGACCATCAGAACTAAATTACGAGACTTTAAATACAGTGCTTCCGCAGCCGCATCCTCTTCTTTCATGATTTGGTCATTGCGGTCAATTAGGGCTTGCAATGCACTTTCCGATTCCTTACGAAGCTCTGCCATTTGTTTCATTAAATGCAAAGCGCCTTTATCATCACCAGCTAAGGCCAGCTTTTGGCCTTCTTTTGCTTCATCCCACCACTTATTGTAGTTAGATTCAATTTTCCTCCAATATACTTTAGCTTCGTCCGATGAGTCGCTAATAGAGTGTTCGATTTCTTCGCGGAAGTCCCTGTCTTTGTTTGCCATGTCTTCAATCAACAGGTTGATAGCGTCTTTATTATTTTCTAGAAGAATGTTTGCTTGCCCTAATGCTAATGCGCGGAAGTTGGATCGAACGCGATTTGCATGGCGGATGCGTGGAACTGACTTTGTAATAGTATATTTTAATGAATGGTCTAACTTTTCCATGCTATCAATTCCAACGACTGAAATACAAACGGCGCCAAGTACGGCGATCATAAGGACAAATGTAATTTTAATGTTTAAACTTAGTTTTTTCATAGTAGATGTCTCCTATTAGCCGACGTCTTTTAATGTAGATTGTTTTAAAATTTGAATATCTTGAATATTAAGCGCAGAACGAATGTCTAAAATTAAAGTCATTTTGTTGTCTCTGCGGGCCACTCCGGTTAAAAACGCCTGTTTATTATCCGCCAAAGTGGAGGGTGCGGCACTGATATCTTCATGAGGAAAGGCGAGTACGCTATTAGTACGGTCCACAACGACTCCTAAATAAATGTGTGGTTCGATATCTAATATAACGATCGCTGTTTTTGGGCCGTATTCTGTTTTTGGTAATTGTAGTTTGGTTTTTAAATCTAGTACTGAAATCACTTGGCCACGTAAATTGATGATACCCTTAAAATAGTGAGGCGTCTGAGGAATCGGCATCGGTTCGCTCATTTCGATTACTTCTTTAACTTGTAGGAGTGGAATCGCATACTGCTCTTTACCTAATAGAAACGCTAAATAGCGCTCACTTGTAGCGGCTTGCCTGGCGCGTGAAGGACTCTTGCTTTCTTAATGACTCATAAAACTCCCAAACTTTCGTGGTTGTGTCGTTCTATCGGCAAGAGTTTTATGTGGATAAGTTAATATTTATTTACACACATAGATGCGCAGGGTAGTGCACTATAATAAATCAACTAATTTGCTTCACTCGATGCTAAGCTGCTGATTTTCTATTTAAGTCTAGGTGTGCGCTCAAGAAATCTTGAGGTTGGTCCTCTGTGAAATAAAATGAGACGAAGCAAGTTGAAACGTATTTACGTGATACCGGTACCTAGCGACAACGACTAGTATTCAATCTTCGGCTGAATAATAGACTCTTCTAAAATTTTCGCACGTTCTTTTGTCAGGCGAGACAGGCATCCCGTAATAACTACGCTTTCGCCTTCGCCGCCGATCATGACCGTGCCTTCAAAATTACATTGAGTATCACGGTACAGAATCCAAGCTTTTTCAGATGCTATGAGGCGATTGAGTGTTTCGATGGCCGCGTCCGATTGTTCGATGGCATCGGGATTAATGTTGCCTTTGATTTGTTCAATGAGCTTTGTGTACACCTGATTTAATTTTTGGTCGGCTAACGCATAGTCTTCGCTAGCGCAAGCATTTAGTGCATCGTTAGACGAGGCAGAATCGTAGCATTTCGCAACATCAAACTCTGTTTCTGAATCCGCAAAGATAAAGAACGGTATGATCAGCAAAAACATTAGAAGCCGTAGTGATTTCTTCATGTCCAACCCCAATTAATATTCAAAATACCAAGTACGCAAAAAAAGTCCCCACCGTTTTCACAACCCAGAACTTGGTTACACTATCTATATACTCCAAAGTTCGAGGCTTTTCTGATTTAAATTCAGATCCTGTTATAATTTCATGGATCGCTGTCTAAACAGTTTACGACTAATCCAATAGCTTTCCGCACGACCACGCCTGGTCAGGGGTGATCGTAGTTGTAATGCGAATGTTGTCTTCGATCTCTTTTTTCTTCTCTAGATCGCGACGCGCTTTTAAAAGCAAGCACTCGTTACGAGCCAGTTGCATAGATATTTTAGTGGTGGCGCGGATATGCTGGCCGACTTCGGATTTTTGGTCCACTGAGCTGATGCATGTAAATAATTCTTCGAGTTGGTCAACGGTAACTAGTGTTGGCAAAACTTTAGCGTAGTGCTGCAACGTTTCGCCAGTGCGCACGTCAAGTGAGCGAACGTAGTTTTCATCAGTGACATCTTTTTCAGTTAGATACAGACCAACCCCTTTAACTTCATTTGGAATAATTACGGGATGAACCATCAAATAGCCTGATACATTTCTATTAATATGCAAAGCTACCGGAGTCTTGCCGCCGATACACTCACTGACTACTTTGTGATCGTGTTCGCAGTAGGATTTTAAACGTGTGCTGATTTCGCCTAAGTTTTTTTTCTTATCCACAACCCGGCGATAGAAATCAAGAGCTCCTTCGCGATACAGATCCGCTTGTGAGGCCAATTTGGCTTCCATTGCCGTCATTATACTTTCGGCATCCTTAATGGCTATAATCTGCGCAGAATCGCACGCCGGGCTTAGATTTTGATTACTAAAGGAACGACGAGATTCTTGATATTGAATTCCAGCGGCCGTTAACGCCTGCGTAGTAGCCGTTTCATTATCTGCAAAGTCCTGAGAGACACCGGTAATTATTTTGGGAGAATTATCCTGCTTTTTGTCATTACATGAGTTTAAAATTAGCCCCAAAGCTAAAAATACGACGAACTTTTTCACAACAACCCCTGTTTATGTATCGAACGCTAATGTAATTTCTCTATGTGCGGCCCCCGCAAAAACAAATAAACTAATTAGGGCGCACTGCCAAAT
>DDVI01000047.1:0-15130 GCA_002345205.1 Bdellovibrionaceae bacterium UBA2316
AATGAGTAAGAAACTAAAAGATGCCGCGCTCGCGGAAGAATTGCCTTATTGGGATTTCATTGGTGGCCCGAAAGCCCACGCGATCCTCTTTGATGGCTCCCTTGTAAGCGGCCTCAAAGTTGGATTGATTGACGTTGAGTGTTTCGACGAATCCGAAACAAACAGACTTACGATGGGACTGCGCTCGGCTCTCAATTCAATCTCCGAAGGAACGAGCTTACAGTTTGTCCTTGGCGTGAGATCGGATTTTTCCGACGTACTGGCGGCGCACTCATCTGGGAAAACTGAAAATATTCACCCCCTCGTTCAATCCATCGCGGAATACCGTGAGAAGAAGCTGAACAAGGCTATGGAGGATGGTGAACTGTACCGACCCGAACTGTTCATTTATGTGCGAGTTCCGGTGGTCGAAGCCAAAGCCGTTAGCATCTTCAAAAAGAAAGAGCTGTTTTCGGAAAAGGCGGCAGAAGCCTACGAGGAAACGCTGGAAGTCTTGGGGCAAAACATCGAAACGCTGGTTTCTGGCTTTGAAGCCCTAGGCCTTTCCTGCCGCGAGCTAACCCGCGAGGAAATTCTTGGGAATGTCTATGAGTTTTTGAATCCCAAGCGATCCATTGGCGAACCCGCACCTCTAGTCAAAACCTTCGATGAGAACGACATTGAAAAAGACGTTCTTTCTGAAGTGGATTGGCTGGCGACGCAATCGCCACGGGAGCAACTGGTCTTTGGGGATCTGGTCTTGGGCTTTGAGCAATTTACCCTCGATGGTTTTTATCATCGAGTGATTACGCTTAAAACCCTGCCAGAAGTCACCTATGCCGGAATGATTGCGGATTTCTTGCGGCTGCCATTTCACTACGACTTGATTTTGTCGCTCGATGTGCCGCCACAGGCAAGCGAGATGGCAAAGCTCAACCAAAAGCGCAAGATGGCGCACTCGATGGCCGTCACTTCGGGCAATAAGGCCAGCGATCTTGAGAGCGAAACGAAACTCTCCTCCACCGAGGAGCTGATTCGGGAGCTTTTGAACACAGGCCAACGCATCTACGCCGTTCAACTGAGTGTGGTCCTAAAGGCTCCGGCAACACCAGAAGGCACCAAACGTCTGAACCGTGATGTGTGTGAGGTTCTGGCTCGGTTCCGTGCCCTGCAAGGGGCCGAAGGTTTGGAGGAAAGCGTCGGTGCGTGGAGGGTGCTAAAAAGCAACCTTCCCGCAGCTCCGCTCTCTTTGGAGCGAGCGCGAAAGATGAAGACCAACAACCTTGCAGATTTCCTTCCGGTCTATGGGCCACGCGAGGGAGACCGCGATCCGGTGGTTCTCTTTCGCAATCGCTTGAACGGCCTTGTGAGTTTCAATGCCTTTGACCCAGGACTGCCGAACTACAATTCGCTGGTCACGGGTTCATCCGGCGCGGGTAAGTCATTTTTGAACAACTGCATTCTGCTTCAAGAGCTTGCCCGTGGGCTTCGCGTGTTCATCATCGACATTGGTGGATCGTACAAGAAACTCACAGAGTCTCTGGGAGGTCAGTATCTTGAGATCAACCTATCTGACCAGTACCGGATCAATCCGTTTGATCTACCTGATCCAACTCAAGAGCCGAGCAACCAGAAAATCAAATCGTTGTTGGCTTGCGTGGAAAGCATGGTCAGTGAGGATGAAAAGGCAAAACTTCCGAAGCTCGATCGCGCTCTTTTAGAGCGAGCGATTATCGAACTTTACAAAAGCCGACGCGCTAAGGGCGAGGTGCCGACATTGAGCGACCTTGCCCGCTATCTTTCAGCGTTTGAGGAAGATTCGATGCGGGCCGTATCGAAGATGCTTTACCTCTGGACGGGAGAACGCCCCTACGGGCGGCTTCTTGATGGAATGGGAAGTCTTCGCACGGATGCTTCGATCTGTACCTTCGATTTGAAGGGACTGTCAGCTTATCCCGATCTGCAAAGCGTGATGATTCTGATTCTGACAGATTTCATTCTTACTCAGGTTGAGGGAGATCGAACAAGCAAGAAGCGGATCATTCTTGATGAAGCATGGGAGCTACTGAAATCAAATGCGGCGGCTTCCTTTATGGAGTATTGCGCGAGGACGCTGAGAAAAACAGGTTCGGGCATCACCTTTATCACGCAAGGGGTTGAAGAGATCGTGGCAAGCCCCATTGGGCCAGCCATTCTTAACAACACCGCAACGAAGTTCATCATGCTTCAGCGCGGAGATTCGGAAATCCTGCGAGAAACGCTGAAGCTCAACGATCAGGAACTTGGCCTGATTCACTCTCTTGGGCAGAAGAAAGGTGAATTTTCGGAAGGGTTTATGATCGAGGGCGATCACCGCCAGGTAGTACGAATCTACCCAAGCCCCTTTGAATATTGGTTATCGACTTCAGATGCCCAGGACAACGCGTATCTTGGAACACTTCGAGATTCGGGGTTGGATTTGGTTAAAGCGATTGAGAAGGCAGCACTTGTTTATCCAAACGGCGTGGCTCAAGGGGCCGCATAAGGAAGTGGTGCAGCATGAAGAAACTGAAGAAAATTCTTGTCGTGGGATTTTTGTGTCTATCCATCACGGTCCCGAAACCCGCGAAAGCGGATTTGTTTGGGGGCGACGTGGCGGTGCTGATGCAGATTCTCGCAAACGCGATTCAACAACTGGCACAGCTCCAGAAGATTCTCTCAACTGGCGGCGACACCTTGGGGTTACTTCGAGACATCAACCGAGGGATCAGGGACGGTCTTACGGTTATGCAGATGATGAATCCACGATTTAACCCTGGAATCTACGGAAATCTTGAGACAGCCGATCAGGTCTTACGGATCATTGACGATCTGTATGGGAAGATCCCACAGACGGCGGAGCTTCGCTTGCAGCAAGCGCAGGATCAATCCGCATCGGAGAGCATTTCCATGAATGGAACTCTCTTTCGATTCGCAGATCAGGCTGACGAAGAAAGCAAAAGGATTTTTGCTCACTCGCAAAACGTCAGCCCACAAGGGGCAGCGAAACTGACCGCTCAGAGCATGGCTGTTCTGATCGGAGTCACAACCCAAGTGCTTCGCACGAATTCCATGATGCTAAAAGCGATGGGTGAAAATATGGCTTTGCAGAACCGAAAGGAAAAACTGCAATCGGCACAGTTTCGAGCACAGTACGATGGATTATCTGACGGCTTTGGCAAACTTCCGAGGGAAACCAAGCTCGGCACCCTCAAAGGAGAATAGCTTATGCCAGATTTTAATTTGATGGGGTCACTCATGCGCGATCTTCACCAAGAGTTCGTGCGAATGTACTACTTGATGTTGCCCGTGTTCTTTTGCCTTTCCATTGCCGTTACATGGCTGCGCTCACCTGGGAGCAGTCTTGACTTCGTGGATGTACTGAAACGGGCGATGATTTCAACCCTGCTTCTGGCGGCTTTTCCTGAGATCAGTCAGGCGATCATCTTTGTGGCAGATGGAATTGCGGAGAAGATCGACTCCATGAATACACTTGATGCCGTGATTCAAATGGCGAAGGAAAAGAGTGAGAGTTATCCGGCAGGGTCAGCAAGTATCCTGCTTGGGTTCAACGATCTTTTGATGGCGGTGCTTACATTTTTGAGCTTTTTGATTCTCTTCATTGCCCGCTATCTGATGATTGCCATGTATCACTTCTTTTGGGTGTTCTACATGGTATCGGCTCCGCTCTTGTTGCTATTCAATCTATTTCCGGCAACAGGAAATATCACGGCTAACCTCTTTCGAGGAATGATCGAGGTGGCTTGCTGGAAAATCATTTGGGCGATCTTGGGGGCAATGCTCGCATCTTTAGCCTTTGGCGATGCTTATAGAACAGAGGGTGCATACGTAACTATCGTTGTGATGAATTTCGTCATTGCGATTGCGATGCTTGCAACGCCTCTTTTTGTGAAGTCACTCGGAAGCCAAGGGGCACAAGCCATGTCGTCAGGAATTGGGCAACAAGCGGTCGCGGCGATGGCGGCGGTTCCTACGAAGGGAATGTCTTTAGCCGTGAAGGGAAAAGCGGCGTACTCCGGCGCAAGCGGATACGCCAAAAATAAAATTGCGAACTACCAAGCTGAGAAGAAACGCAAGCGGGATATGTACCGCTACTAGCGAAAGGAATTTATGAACGAATCTGTAAAACTGAAACTTAGAAAACTTCCGAAGGCTCTTGCGGAGCTTTCGCACTCGAATCAATTTTTGAAAATGTCGGCGTTTTCAGCATACCTCATTTGTGGTCTGCTGGTAACGCTTCTCTTCTATCAGGCGATCAAGCCCACGGCAGTTTTAACGCTTGCGCCGGATGCTTCTTACTACCAAGAAGCCCCGAAGCCCGACCCCAAAGTTGAGATCGAGCGAGCGTTGCGTGAGTATTTGAAATACCGCTACAACTGGAATCCGAAAACAGTTTCGGCCCAGGTTGGGAAGGCAGAAGACTTTATTCTGTCTTCGACAAAGCGAGCCTTTGACGGCTCCATGCAAAACGTCATTCGCTTTTCCGTGGATAAGATCGTTGCACAACGAGCTTACCCCGTAGAAATTCGTGTGGATTTGAAGAAAGGCGTTGCCGTCATCGAGGGAGATCGAATCACTTCCATTCAGGGTCTTAAAGCTGCTGGAGATTTACGCTTGGAATTGGGCTTTGAGTCCGGCCCACGCACGGAGCAAAATCCGTGGGGCGTGTATGTCTCTAAGGAAAAAGAATATCAGAACTGATTTTATCACTTGAGACATGAAAACCCTCTTTCACGGAGGATTTTATGTTTTCACGAATTGTTTTTGCAATTCTCATGTTTCTACTGCCGTTAAGCACCTGGGCCAGAGTGCGAACGGTCGAAGTCAAAAAGGATCAGATCGTCACGGTCAGGACGGCACTTGGAGTCGCAACGATTATTCAAGTGCCGGATCGACCTAACAGCCTTGTGGTTGGCGATCAATCTGCGTTCAAAGTTGAGTATCTGGATCAAGCCATCACGATCAAACCGCTTCATGGGAGCGCAAGAAGCAATCTGTATATCTACACTGATTACAGACGCTTCAACGTGCAGCTTGTGAGTGGGCCTGAAGGGGCTTCCGATTACGTCGTCTATCTTGAAAATCCTAAAGAGAAAGTAAATAGTTCCGCGATTGGCTGGCGCAACTATCACAATCACCTAAAAAACGAGTCCTTGGTTTTTGAAACCAAGAGACTCGCAAATACGGCTGATGGTGTTCTTTTGATTGAATTTGAAGTGCGCTCAGATAGCCGCGAGCGTTTCCGTCCCGATTGGTTGTGGCTCACTCAAAGCGGAGTCACGCGACCCATTCATAGTCTTGCTCTTTCGGGGCAAGACTTGGGAGTTGGCCGCTCTATCAAGGGAGTGATGCAGATTCTAAAGAACGACGCATCCATAGCGGAGCCTTTGCGGATCGAACTTAGGAGAAAGAAAACATCGTATCTCACGATTCCCAAGGGGGTCGCATGGAAGTAGCGGTGAAAGCGTCTTTCATGGAGCGTATCAAAAACTTCGCTTTCAAAGAGAAAGTCTATTTTTTGAAACGAAGGGAGATCAACTGGGCTTCCCTGGCTAAGTGCGGAGTCGTCGCACTCGTGATCGGAATCGTGGGGATCTTAATGATTCCTGCACCCAAGGAAACTGTTGGTGAATTTCACGAACGGGCCCCCTTGGGAGAACGCCCTTCGACAGCTTCAAGCAGTGATCCCACTCAAGAGGCCGCAAGCCAATTCGGAGCGGGTCAAGGCTATGCGAGATCAACCCCATCAAACTTGAGCCATCTCTATGCGCCATCCTATGGAAGCGGTGGCGGTTCTGCCTCGTCCGGTGACGAGCGCAATAGCTCGATGATTCTTGCCCGTGGCGGCCTAGATAGCAAAACCCAACTTCCCCCTGGAAGTCGGATTTCTGTCAGGCTCTATGAGCGAGCCATCGTTGCGAACCAAGGGATGCCCGTCATCGGCGTAGTCACCCGTGATTACATTCACGAGGATTCGTTGGCGATCCCCCAAGGTTCAAAACTCTTTGGGGATGTGACCTTTGATGATGGTGGAGATCGAGCCAATGTGAGCTGGAAGTCCGTTCAATTCCCTGATGGAAGAGAGCGAGAATTTGCGGCCATAGGCGTTGGTTCAGATGGACAGGTTGGAGTTTCTGGCCGCGTTCATTCTGAAGCCTTGAAGAATACTGTGGGGCAAACGCTCACGCGTTTTATCGGAGCTTATGCGGAAGGCTCTATGCAACGCGGAGCCTTGGGTGGAAACCCTGGCGGCGACGACAATGGATGGAAGAATGCCATTGCCGAAACCGCCAAGGATCGAGCCGAGAGTTGGGCGAACGACCTCAAAAAAGAGAAGCGATGGATTGAGATTTCAAATCAAACGGAATTTTATGCCGTTCTAACGGCAAATTTCGCTTTCCGCGACCCTGGAACTACTTATGGCAGATAAAAAAGAAAGCTCCCAAGTCAGCGATCAAACGCTGCTCTGGGGAGCCGGAATTGTTTTTGGCCTGATGGTCTTGAATAAGGTCTTTAACTTTTTGAGCGTCTGGATCAGAGAACCGCAAAACCAAATCATTCTTCTTGGCCTTTGCGTATTGTTCTTAACACCGCTCTTTTACTGGATACTAAGAAAACGTGAATCCAATTTGAAGAGACAAAATCAAGAGAAAGCGGTCATTGGAAAATCCGAAGGCTCCGTTTTCTGCGGGGTCACGGATAAGAAAGAAGAAGTTCATATCAAAACCCGCCAGCGAGCGATGCACACTCAAGTGATCGGCACAACCAATGCCGGAAAAACCGAAAGTGTGATCTTGCCGTGGGCGATTCAAGATATTGAACAAGGGCGTGGTCTCATTCTCATTGACGGAAAATCAGACCGAAGCCTTCTGGATAAGCTCTGGGCGTATGCGGTGAAACACAAGCGGCAAAAGGATTTTCGCTTGTTTTCACTAAGTAGCCCAGATGAGTCACATCAGTTCAACCCTCTTCTTGGCGGTAGCCCCGAAGAGGTGGCCGAGCGCGTTTTCAATTCGTTCGAGTTTGAAAATGAGTATTACCGAAGCGTTCAATTTGAAATCTTCGCTCAAGTGATGAGGATTTTTTCGGAGAGTCAGGAGCTTCCGACCTTCTTAAAGGTTTTTGAAGCTATTTCGACACCGAACAAGCTGAAGGCTCTGGCGGAAAAAACCGGAAACCAAGGCTTGAAGAATTGGGCGAAGCACTACGCAAGCCTGCCACCGTCGGAAACGGCGCAAAGAACAAGTGGCCTCACGGCAGCTCTTAGTCACTTTGCTTTCGGAAAAACCTCGGCGTTGTTCAATACGGAAAGCCCAAGCATCGACTTGGATTGCGCTTTAAGGGAAAACCTAATTGTGTACTTCCAGCTTCCCGTGATGCTTTCGCCTTTCTTGGGGAAAGCCTCTGGGAAGATGATTCTGCAATGCCTTCAAAGTGCGGTTGCAAACCGTCACCGTGGGGAAAATCGGAATCACAAGTTTTACTCGGTCTTCCTCGATGACTTTTCTGAGTACCTTTACCCAGGATTTGTCACGATCTTGAATAAATCAAGAAGTGCCAATGTCGGGATCGTCTTTGCGCACCAGGCGTTGGGAGACATTAAGACGATGGGTGACGCCATTGCCAATTCGATCCTGACCAATGCGAATCTAAAAGTGTTCATGCGCGGCAATGATCCTGAATCGGCAGAATACTTCTCGAAGGTGATCGGAACCGTCAAGAGCATGAAATACACCTCGCGCACGAAGCGCGGCGTATTCAGCCAAGAGGACACGGGAGATGCGTCAGCCCGTGAGGTGGATGAATTTATCATCCATCCTAACCGATTCAAAAATGAACTTGGTGTCGGCCAAGCCGTGATGGTCATTCCGCATGAGGCCGGAAGTCGAACCATCAACATCAAGTTCCAAAAATTTGACGATCTACCGCCTGAGCCATTTTTGAAAATTGAAAAAACGGCAGCAGCCGGACTTGCGGATTTGCCTGAGACTGAAACACCTCAATTTCATGGAGGTAAGAATGCAGCATAAAATGTATATGATCGTGTGTGCCCTGGTTTCCGCGCTACTCCTTAACGGATGCGCGACCCAAGGCAAGAGTGCCGGACTTGGAGGATTGATTGGAGCTACTGGTGGGGCCGCCCTGGGCGGTATCGCCGACCCTGGAAAAAAGGGGGAATATCGAACTCGCAACGTGGTGGTTGGCGCAACGATTGGTGGAATGGCGGGCCTGATTGCTGGCTCTGCTCTCCACGATGAAATCAAAACACGAGAGGCCAAAGCCTACGCGAACGGACGCGCATCGGCTCCTCGTCAAGCAACGGGAGCCATGCCGTCCTTGCGCGAAGCCCAGGTGGAGTCCCGATGGATCGAGGGCCGCGTGGTTGGCAATCGCTACATCGAGGGTCATTTTGAGTACATTATCACGGAACCGACTCGCTGGAACGCGCAGTGAGCTTAAAGCACATTCCACTGAAAGAGATCAGCTTCGCAGCGAAGACGGGATTCTTGAGCAAAGCCCTTTGGCAAAGGTTTTTTACCACTCGATCCTATAGCCGGAACTCGCGGATTTGGCATCGCTTCGTTGAGGATGGATATTTCCGTCCTCACGAATCCAAGATGCTGCCAGATGTTCTGATCTTAGGGAATCGCTCTTTGGTAGAACTTGAGCGGCGCGGGATCGTGGCTGTTACAAAGCCCCATCTCGGTCAATTCGACCACGACGAGAAGGCCGCCAACATCATTTTAAGCCTTGAGCAAGAAAAGGTGTTGGATGGCTTTACAACGGAAGCGGAGCTGAAACGCAAGAACTGGCTGTGGATGAAAACCACACGGGATGGCAAGGACGCTAAATTTCCCGACCTGACATTGCACCTTCCAGTGGCCGCGAAGTATCGCACGGTGGCTCTTGAGATCGAGCAATCGAAGAAGACCTTTGATCGGTATGTGAAGGTAATGAATAGCTATGCAACTGCCGACGAAATTAAGGTCGTCGTCTTCATTGCAAATCAACAGTATATCTTCAACAGCATTTCTCGTGCGATGAAGGAAGTCAGCTATCCTTCATGGGAGCGGCCCGTTGGATTTGGAGAGATGGAAGCGTGGCTCAAAAACCCTCTGACGGCCCCCATCTACATGAGCCGTGGAGTTGAGTCCATCGAGCAATGGATGAACGAAAAACGTGAACGTGCTGGCTAAACACTAGCAACACCACTAGCAAATCGTTTGCTAGTTGAGAGCGTTTTCGCATGAGTGACTATTTGAGTGAAATTCAATTCAAAACAAAGACTTACCCACCGCCTCGCTTTATAAAATCTGCCCCTGATCGCTAGTGACCCCTCCCACCCAACGAGTACATTGGTTGGAAGGGGTCACTAGCTGGTGCAGAAAATAAATCTCGGCGGTGGGTAAGTCTGAAAGGATTTTTATGAATAATTTTAATAATAGGGAGAAGGGAGAAACGGCCTTGGGTGGTATCGAAGGTCGGGAGAACAAAACAAGTGAAGTGGTAAATGAAGAAGCTCAGGTTTTCAATCGTAGGGGCCGTAAGGGTGCTGCTCAAACGGCGCAGAGCCTTGATCCGAGGAACAGCAAAGTCAGTCACTCGTCCCAGGGTGAGGTGTTTCGCGTGGTTATCTCGAAGGAATCCAACGAGGCGTTGGAATCGGCCGTAAGCCGATGCGCGGAAGGATTCGATGCCGGAGAGTTCACCAAGTCCGACATTGCCAACTATATCTTCCAGAACGTGAGTAAGTTCTTTTCAGATGCCGACGTAAAAAATCTTAGGGTCGCGCACTTCGACGAGAAGAAGATGCTCGGCTCCATTCTACGAACAGATGCCGACCTTCCTGAAGATTTGCGAAAAGCAATCCGCGCTCATTATGGTGTCGCTGATAAGGAAAAGAAAAAGTCTTCTAAAAAGACTGATTCCTTGCCTTCCGTTGCCTAATTATTGCGGGAATGAAGCCAAAGGTAAAAACAAGGTCATGGGTTCATCGGTTAGTTCGATGAACCCATACTTCTTATAGAAGGCTTTTGCGGAATCATCCTTTGCATCGACCAGAAGCGCGTAAACGCCAACATCAGTCGAGGCAGATTGAACCCGCTTCATCGCATCGACTAAAAGGAGCTTTCCTAAGCCCTGCCCCTTGATTGAATTATCAACCGCCAGTCGGCCCATTCGGGCGACTGGTACGGGATGCCTAGGGAGCTTCTTCTGTTTTTCTTCAGGAAGCGAAGATAAATCCACCTCGCCCATGCTGAGACTGTAAAAGCCAAGAACACGCTTGGCCTTATCGCCTGACTGAATGGCTACGAAGGTTCTATTGAAATTCGCCGTTTGGTTCTGACGGGCTCGCGCTTTCAGAAAATCGTTTAGCTCAGGTGAGCCACAGTCAAACGGCGCACGATCAAATGACTTGTCTAGGGTGTGAAATTCAAAGTTGCTCACAAAGACAAATTACTTTCTGGACAGCTTCGCGTAGTCCTTGAAAGCCTTTTTTAGTGCTTCGTTCGGAGCTGGAGGATTTGTCAAAGCAGCAAAGAACACATGAGCATCACGTTCCGTTAGGCTTGTGCGTTCAACTTCCGACAACTCCTTGCGAGCGGCGCGAATTGAGTTTTGCAACATGAAGGAACTCACCGTAAGCCCCAAATGATCGGCGGCTTTCTCAATGAGATCTTTATCCTGCGGAGCTGTGCGAATCATCACCGTGCTTTCCTTCTTCAAGGAAACCTGCGGCTTTCTTTTTCTTGCGACTGACATAGTAAACCTCTTTCACCGTGCTTAAACGGCTATAGATACACCATATCATAGTGTATTGCATTTGTCTATACGACATAAATATAATGATTCCAATGATTTGAGAGTTTTATCAGGACTTCTATAAGGATTTGCCCTTGCTGGGCAGCCTGTAAAGGAGTAGTATGAACTCCAAGAATGTAGTTCTTGAGCTTCCTAGCTCATCGCTCTTTGAAAATCGAATAGAACGCGAGTGGCTTTCAACAGAAGAAGCAGCTCAATATTTGTCGATCACCGAAAACGCTTTAAGGATCATGGTCTATCGAGGCCAGATTCAGTCGTATAAATTCGGAAGACGACTCAGGTTCAAGTTGAAGGATTGCAAGGCTCTTTTCCTAAAGAAAGGAGCCTGACATGGCAATCAACACCTATATTGAGAATGGAAAGAAACTCTATGAAATCTACGTCAATGGATTCGATTCCAGAGGGATTCGAGTTCAACGGCGCAAGAAAGGATTAGATACCCTTAGAAAAGCGGAGATGGCCGAGTTCGAGCTAAAGCGAGAACTGGCTAAACTCAAAGAAGAGGCTGTGCCTTTTCGCTGGTCTGAGTGGCTTTCCGAGTGCTTGAAGAGAATGAAGCTCGTCCACCGCCCTTCAACTGTCATCAACTATACTGCACAGATGGGCAAATGGATTAACCCTCATTGGGATAATCTCGATTTGCACAAGATCACGAAGCAGAAAGTTTACGACACCATTTTTACGGACATAGATTCAAAAATCAGTCCGTGGACACGGAAGACAATTCTGAAAATGGTTCGCCGAATTTTCGAGATGGCCGTTGAAGAAGGCATTTTAGACCGGAATCCCTGCGCGGGAATCCGAGTCAATGTGCCGGAGGTAGATCAGAAGGTTTTAACCAAAACGGAAGTCGGAATCTTCCTGCAAGAAGCGAAACAAACGAATCATCGTTTTTATCCCATCTGGGCTATGGCCCTTATGACGGGCATGAGATCGGGAGAGTTGTTCGCTCTTAAATGGACTGACATAGACTTCGATGGAAAGACTATTTCTGTTTCTAAACAGTGGACGAACAAAAATGGGTTTGGCCCCACCAAGACGCAAAGGAGCCGAGTGGTTCCGATTTCCAACGCGCTTTTGAAGTTCCTAAAGGAACTCAAAATCAAGTCTGGGAATCAGAGTGAGTTTGTCTTACCGCAGATGCCCGAATGGGAGAACGGCGAACAAGCACGGATCACCCGAGAATTTTGCGCTGCGATAGGGATTACGCCCGTCAAGTTTCACGACCTCAGAGCAACCTTTATCACCAACCTATTAGCGCGTGGTGAGTCTCTGGCAAGAGTTATGGCCATCGTAGGCCATAGCCAGATCAAGACTACCAACGGCTATCTTAGGAAGGCTGGTGTGGATGTTCAGGGGGCTACCGAGAAACTTGGCTATGATCTTCCAGATGAGGTTGTAGGAGCCAAAGTCCTGTCTCTTAGATAGAGGCAGGACGGCTCTTGTGAACTCAAAGAACCTTGCTACTTCATGCTACTCGCGGTATTCGATATTAAGTAATTGCAGTTACTTAGGTCGCTGGAAATCACCCCGACCAATTTTCTTCAAATTCCCGGCATTCTATAAACCAGCTCAGCACATTAAAAATGTTATATTTTTTATCCGATCTAATTATTCATTCATCATAAACTCAGCCACCGAGTTAGTATCCACTGCGCAGTGGCCACCATACAAGGGCTGCCAAACTAGGTTCAAACCACGTTCACGACCAATATAAGCCATCTTCTCAACGCCATCAAATATACCGTATTTGTCATACAAAGGAGCCGAAAGATAGAGAGCAACCCTGTGATTCAAACTAAAATTCTTGATAAGCTCAAGAGGACTCATCGCATTCCATTCCGCTGTATTACTGACGTACTTCTTACCCAGCAAAATGATTCCAGCAATGGTCTTCGGCTCAGCTCCAGTCGTCTTAATTTCATTCCAAATCGCACTCCAAGGATCAAAAGGACTTATATGATAAACGGGAGGACATAACGAGGCCACACGCTGAAACAACTCGGGTCGATTCAAACCCACAATAAGAGAGTTAAGACCGCCCATCGACTCTCCGACCAAGCCTCGAGATCGAGGAGTAAAACCCAATCGATTTTCAATTTTAGGAATCAAACGACTCACAAAAGTCTCAAGCAATCCGGACTTCTCAGCACCATTCTTAGGAGTCAGCAACCAAATCGGTCCGTAAGAGATCGAAACAACAATGGGCGGTTTATGACCATGAGTCTCCCAATACTTCTGAACGAGAGCGGTATAATAAGTATCATCATTCCAGCTATGCTCATCTAAGTTTCTTCCGTGCAGATAATAAAATACAGAACCATTGGTCCCCTGCCTAGCTCGGTAGATGCAGTAGCGACTTCCATCCGCAGCCTCTGAAAAACACTCTTTATCCGCCGGAATGAATTTCACACGCTGTTCACCAGGACGAGTGTTAATAAAGCTCCAAACAAAATAGAAAACTATAGATAATACTAAGATTAAAAAGACGAATTTCCTCATATACAATAAACTGTAGAAACGATTTTGATTAGAGTCACCAGAGTTCTAAGAAGACCTAAACGTTAAAAGGCAAAAAAAAAGCCCCAGTCGTTTCCGACTGAGGCTTGAATAATAATAATAATAATAATAATAATAATAATAATAATTTATTTAGCAGGTTGAATTTTGCTAATATGAATCGGAGATTCTTTTTTCAAAAGACCATCTTTTTTGTCAAAGTGAGTTTTAACGTTAACACCTTCAACCAAAGCTACCTCTTTTTTAGCGTAGAACTTGATGATTGAACCAGTTTTACCTTTGTCAGCACCACTGATAACTTTAACTTTAAGACCTTTTTTATACGCAGTTTTCATCGATCAATCCTTAGCTTTTCTTTGCAAGAGATTTTTGCAAATCTAGTTTAATTTTAAGAGCTCTTTTAGAAAGAATCGCATCGTCCTGATTCAATAGATATTTATCAAATCCACCAATATGATCGATCGTTCTTAGTGTGCTTGTCGCTAATTTAAGTTTGAAAAATTTGTTAAGTTTCTTGCTGAATAGTCTCTTGTACTGAACATTCGGCTGAACAAGCGTCTTAGTCTTGATGTTAGAGTGACTCACTAAATTTTTGATTACGGGTTTTTTACCCGAAAGTTCGCAGATTGCCATACAAAACCTTTGATAATTGTTTAAAAATAAAGTAAATGAAACTTAATAAATTTTTACTAATAAATCAATATCTATTAAAGGATGATTATGAAAAATGATACTAAGAAGAAAAAGGTAACTGCTAAATCTGTAATGCAGATCGATTACAAAGATCCTGTTTCCCTATCTAAATACCTTGCAGATGGCGGAAAAATCGTCCCTTCTCGCATTTCTAAACTAAAAATGTCTCAGCAAAAAATGGTTACTAAAGCTATCAAGAAAGCTAGAAACTTAGGTTTACTTTCAATCGGTATGGATCACTACGATACTGGTTCAAAAGTAGAACAAATCAATCCAGCTCCATTCGAAGTTTAATTAATTATTAATTTGTAAAAATTTTATAATCAAAAAAAGGGAACGGAAACGTTCTCTTTTTTTTGCCTCAAATCCGTCTGTATCAAACGAACTCATATTTCCTGACTAGTTATCTATCCTAAAAAAAAGATTCAACACAGCTCTAGCTAGAGCTTCTAAAAGAAGAATTAATAATATACGATTTTAATTTTAAATGACTGGTTTTGTTTTTAACAAAAAATGATTTAGGCAAAAAAAAGCCCGGTAAAACCGGGCATAAGACTGGCGTCGTGCTACTCTTTCACACGCTTGCGCATGCAATACCATCGCCGCTAAGAGGCTTAACTGCTGAGTTCGGAATGGGATCAGGTGTATCTCTCTTGCTATAGACACCATTAAAAACTTATTATCTTTAATGATTTAACTTTTCAACAAAACTATCAATTACTTGAGAATTTTGTAAAATATTTAAGTGATTTTTAGGTTTATTTGATGAAGTCTCACGACCTATTAGTACGAATTAGCTGAGTACATTACTGCACGTACACCTTTCGCCTATCAACCTCGTAGTCTACAAGGGGTCTTTAGGACATAGTCGAGAAATCTAATCTCGTGGTTTGCTTCCCGCTTAGATGCTTTCAGCGGTTATCATTTCCAAACTTAGCTATCCAGCCATGCCACTGGCGTGACAACTGGAACACCAGAGGTTTGTCCATCCCGGTCCTCTCGTACTAAGGACAGATCCACTCAAATTTCTTACGCCCACAGAAGATAAGGACCAAACTGTCTCACGACGTTCTGA
>DDVI01000047.1:15432-98233 GCA_002345205.1 Bdellovibrionaceae bacterium UBA2316
CTCCAGCCCCAGGATGTGATGAGCCGACATCGAGGTGCCAAACTCCGCCGTCGATATGGACTCTTGGGCGGAATAAGCCTGTTATCCCCGGAGTACCTTTTATCCGTTGAGCGATGGCCCTTCCACGCGGGACCACCGGATCACTTTGGCCTGCTTTCGCACCTGCTCGACTTGTTGGTCTCGCAGTTAAGCACCCTTATACCAATGCACTCGACGCCTGGTTTCCGATCAGGCTGAGGGTACCATCGCGCGCCTCCGTTACTTTTTAGGAGGCGACCGCCCCAGTCAAACTGCCCGCCAGACAGTGTCCCTCCCGAAGGTAGGTTAGATTTCAAGACGCCTAAGAGTGGTATTTCACTGATGACTCCACACCCTCTAGCGAGGATGCTTCAAAGTCTCCCACCTATGCTACACATAGCCATCCTAAAATCACTGTCAAGTTACAGTAAAGGTTCACGGGGTCTTTCCGTCTTTCTGCGGGTACTCGGCATTTTCACCGAGAATTCAATTTCGCAGGGCCTGTAGTTGAGACACCGGAGAAGTCGTTACGCCATTCGTGCAGGTCGGAACTTACCCGACAAGGAATTTCGCTACCTTAGGACCGTTATAGTTACGGCCGCCGTTTACTGGGGCTTCGATTCTCTGCTTCGCTTGCGCTGACAAATCCTCTTAACCTTCCAGCACCGGGCAGGCGTCAGTATGTATACGTCGTCTTGAGACTTTGCACATACCTGTGTTTTTGATAAACAGTCGCTACTCCCATTTCTCTGCGACCCATATTGCTATGGGCACACCTTTTTCCGAAGTTACGGTGTTAAGTTGCCGAGTTCCTTAACTACGATTGACCCTATCGCCTTAGGATATTCACCCCACTCACCTGAGTCGGTTTACGGTACGAGTTTGTAGATAAACATACGAAACTTTTCTTGGAAGCATGGCTCGTCTCACTTGAAAGCATTCACGTTTCAGTGTTGTTATACGGATTTGCCTATATAACCACCTACGCGCTTACACCTGAATCCAAATAACAGGCTGAGATTGCCTACTCCGTCATTCCTTATGCGATCACTACAAAGTTACTGAATATTAACAGTACATCCATCGACTACGCTGATTCGCTTCGTCTTAGGTCTCGACTAACCCTGGGAGGATTATCCTTGCCCAGGAACCCTTGAGTTTTCGGCGCTTGAGTTTTTCACTCAAGTTATACGCTACTTATGTCAGCATGATCACTTCTGCTTCGTCCAGCTGTCCTTACGGTCAACCTTCATCCTAGAGCAGAACGCTCCCCTACCCTAACTTACGTTAGCCATAGCTTCGGTATTACACTTAGCCCCGTTGTATCTTCCGCGCAGGGTCACTAGACTAGTGAGCTATTACGCTTTCTTTAAAGGATTGCTGCTTCTAAGCCAACCTCCTAGTTGTCAAAGTAACCCCACAACGTTCTCCACTTAGTGTAAATTTTGGGACCTTAGCTGATGGTCTGGGCTCTTTCCCTCTCGTCCACGGACCTTATCACCCATGGACTGTCTCCCGAGATAGATATGAATGGCATTCGGAGTTTGAGTGGGTTTGGTAATCTGGTAAAGACCCCTAGCCCAATCAGTGCTCTACCTCCATCATACAATTACTCGAGGCTATACCTAAATATATTTCGGGGAGAACCAGCTATCACCCAGTTTGATTGGCCTTTCACCCCTAATCACAGCTCATCCAAAGGTTTTTCAACACCAACTGGTTCGGCCCTCCACGAGGTGTTACCCTCGCTTCAGCCTGGCCATGATTAGATCACCGGGTTTCGGGTCTATTCCTGCAGATTAAACGCCCTTTTAAGACTCGCTTTCGCTACGGCTACGCCTGACGGCTTAACCTTACCTGCAAAAATAACTCGCTGACTCATTATGCAAGAGGTACGTGGTTGCACATAAAAAATGCTTCCACTGCTTGTAAACTTATGGTTTCAGGTTCTATTTCACTCCCCTCTCGGGGTTCTTTTCACCTTTCCCTCACGGTACTAGTTCACTATCGGTCACTGAGTAGTATTTAGTCTTGGAAAGTGGTCTTCCCGGATTCCCACAGGATTTCACGTGTCCTGCAGTACTTGGGTGCTCGCTAGGTTTTTTCAGAATTTCGTCCACGGGGCTATCACCCTCTTTGGCTTACCTTTCCAGGTAATTGAACTATCCTTATCTACCATGTTGCAAGTCCCGCAACCCCGAATTCAATTGCTTGAATTTGGTTTAGACTGTTCCCATTTCGCTCGCCACTACTTTGGAAATCTCAATTGATTTATTTTCCTGACGGTACTGAGATGTTTCACTTCCCGTCGTTTGCGAATCGCCTCTAAAGGCAGGTTTCCCCATTCAGAAATCTACGGATCAAAGTGTGTGTGCCACTCCCCGTAGCTTATCGCAGCTTACCACGTCTTTCATCGCCTCTCAGTGCCAAGGCATCCACCATAAGCTCTTAATAACTTCAAATAAACACTAAAAATCACTTAAATATTCTTTAAGTATTTTTATATTTTGGTTTTAAATCGCACAGATTTAAAATTTAAAATCACATTCTATTCAATTGTCAAAGATCACTAACAAAATAACAAAAATTTTAAACGTTGGTGGGCCTGGGATGACTTGAACATCCGACCCCACGCTTATCAAGCGTGTGCTCTAACCAACTGAGCTACAGGCCCAAAGCCTTCACTCTTTCAAAACTAAATAGCTAGCAGACATTATCCTTAGAAAGGAGGTGATCCAGCCGCAGGTTCCCCTACGGCTACCTTGTTACGACTTCACCCCAATCATCGATCATACCTTGGGCGCTTGCCTCAATGTTAGCTCAGCGACTTCTGGTACAACCGACTTTCATGGTGTGACGGGCGGTGTGTACAAGGCCCGGGAACGTATTCACCGTGGCATTCTGATCCACGATTACTAGCGATTCCAACTTCATGCAGTCGAGTTGCAGACTGCAATCCGAACTTGGACGGCTTTTATGGGATTAGCTTCACCTCGCGGTTTTGCTGTTGCCCTTTGTGACCGCCATTGTAGCACGTGTGTAGCCCTAGATATAAGGGCCATGAGGACTTGACGTCATCCCCACCTTCCTCCGGTTTAACACCGGCAGTCCCTCTAGAGTGCCCAACTGAATGCTGGCAACTAAAGGCAAGGGTTGCGCTCGTTGCGGGACTTAACCCAACATCTCACGACACGAGCTGACGACAGCCATGCAGCACCTGTAATCAAGCCATTGCTGGAAGACGATTTCTCGTACTTTTCTTGACTATTTCAAACCTAGGTAAGGTTCTTCGCGTTGCATCGAATTAAACCACATGCTCCACCGCTTGTGCGGGCCCCCGTCAATTTCTTTGAGTTTTAATCTTGCGACCGTACTTCCCAGGCGGAATACTTAACGCGTTAGCTTAGTCACTGAAGGGGTCAATACCTCCAACAACGAGTATTCATCGTTTATGGCGTGGACTACCAGGGTATCTAATCCTGTTTGATCCCCACGCTTTCGGGCCTCAGTGTCAGTGTTGGACTAGTAACCCGCCTTCGCAACCGGCATTCCTCCTGATATCTACGTATTTTACCACTACACCAGGAATTCTAGTTACCTTTTCCACACTCAAGCTAAATAGTATCAATTGCACTTCTGGGGTTGAGCCCCAGGCTTTCACAACTGACTTAAATAGCCACCTACGCCCGCTTTACGCCCAATGATTCCGAACAACGCTAGGATCCCTCGTCTTACCGCGGCTGCTGGCACGAAGTTAGCCGATCCTTTCTTGCATGGTACATTCATTTGTTTATTCCCATACGACAGAGCTTTACGACCCGAAGGCCTTCATCGCTCACGCGGCGTCGCTGCGTCAGGGTTTCCCCCATTGCGCAATATTCCCTACTGCTGCCTCCCGTAGGAGTCTGGACCGTGTCTCAGTTCCAGTGTGACTGGTCATCCTCTCAGACCAGTTAAAGATCATCGCCTTGGTAGGCCATTACCCTACCAACTAGCTAATCTTACGCAGGCTCATCTTGAAGCGATAAATCTTTTACCACTAATGAAAGTGGTCTTATGCGGTATTAGCAAATCTTTCGACTTGTTATCCCCCACTCCAAGGCAGATACCCACGCGTTACTCACCCGTGCGCCACTAGTACTCATATTGCTACTTTCCCCGTTCGACTTGCATGTATTAGGCACGCCGCCAGCGTTTGTTCTGAGCCAGAATCAAACTCTCCAAAAAAAATTTTTTGAGCTAATTTTAAAGCTATATATTTTATTCTGCTAGCTATTTAGTTTTCAAAGAGCGATTTCGACGTTCTATATATTCAGTGTTTCGCTGTCAACACTTTTATTTAACTTTTCAAAATTTCTTTTTCGAAGTTAAACAACCCAATATTCAAATCCTCTTATATAGAGGATCTTTTCACCAAACATCCTTTATATAGAAAGGATGTTTGGTGGAGGCAACAGGGATCGAACCTGCGACCTTCTGAATGCAAATCAGATGCTCTCCCAGCTGAGCTATGCCCCCGAATCTTGTGTGAAAGAGGGTTTACAAAATCCTGGGGGTGCCGTCAAACAAAAAAATATAACTTTCATAATTTTTTTAAATACGACTTTTGGCAAAAAAAAAGCCACCCTATTGGGCGGCTTTTAAATTTACCTAATTATATAATGTAAAAACTATAAAACTTGGATGAATGCCATTGGTGAATTATCACCTTTGCGATTTGGCATTTTGATTACTGAAGTGTAACCACTAGTTCTTGATTTCAAAGCTGGAGCGATTTCAAAATATAACTTCTTCGCAGCATCTTTGTTGCTCAAGCGAGCCATTAAAAGTCGAAGAGAATTTAAATTTTGTTTTTTTGCTAAAGTAACAGCTTTATCAAAATGTCTTTTTAATTCTTTCGCTTTTGTTTCTGTTGTTACGATTTTTTGGTTTTCAATTAAGTTAACCATTAAACCCTTAATCAACATTTTTCTTGGGCCGTTTCTTCTAGAAAATCTTTTTGTTAATTTAGCATGAGAACTCATATCAAATCCTTACTTACTATTCTTTTATTGCTGATCGCGTTTAAAGTTACCACTTGTTGGATCCCATCCCGGAGGTGGCCATCCATCAATTTTCATTCCCAAGCCAAGACCCATTTCAGTTAGGATTTCTTTGATTTCATTCAAAGACTTTCTACCGAAATTTTTTGTCTTAAGCATTTCCGCTTCTGACTTAACAACTAGTTCACCGATGAATCTGATGTTTGCATTTTTCAAGCAATTTGCAGATCGAACAGATAATTCTAGATCGTCAACTGAACGGAATAAATTATCATTTAACTGAGGAGAGAAACTATCTAATTTTTCTTCCTTCGGCTCTAATGAATCATCAAAAATCATGAACACTTGAAGCTGATCTTTCATAATTTTAGAAGATAATGATAAAGCCTCTTCTGGGCGAATTGATCCATCAGTCCAAACTTCCATAATTAAACTGTCGTAGTCAGTACGCTGACCAACGCGCGCATTTTGTACGCTGTAGTTAACTTTTTTGATTGGGCTGAAAAGAGAATCCACAGGAATAAATCCAACTGGGAAAGATTCCGTTTTTGCATCCGCTGGAACATATCCACGACCGTAACCAACGATAATTTCCATGTTGAAATTTGCGTTTGGTCCAAGAGTCGCAATATGCGCATCTGGATTCAAAATTTGAATTTTTTCATTCGTTTGAATGTCCATAGCTGTAACTTTTCCTGGACCTTTTTTAGATACACGAAGAACTACATTTTCACTTGTGAACATTTTAAATCTGACTTCTTTTAAATTTAAAATAATATCAGAAACATCTTCTAATACATCTGGCATAGAAGAGAATTCATGAAGAACACCTTCAAATTTAACAGCAGTAATAGAAGAACCCATCATAGAGCTAAGCAAAATTCTTCTTAAAGAATTTCCAATAGTAACTCCATAACCTTTTTCAAGAGGTCTAATTGTAAATTTCGCATAGTCTTCACGTGATGATTCACGATCAGTGTCGAAATTTTTCGGCTTAATTAACTCTCTCCAAAATTTATAATAATGCTCTTGCATTTCCCCTACCTTATCTTGAGTAGTATTCAACGATCATGTTTTCTTCAACTGGCAACGTAATGTCTTCTCTAACTGGAGCGTCTTTAACTTTTCCAGTTAACTTTTCAATTGAAGACTCAACCCATGCAGGAACAGTTTTTGAACCTGTAGCCATAGTTTTGAAGAACTCAGTACCCGCACTAGCATCGACAACTTTAACCACATCATCTTTTTTCAAGATCATGCTTGGAACATTCACAACTTTACCGTTTACAGAAAAGTGCTTGTGAAGAACTAATTGTCTTGCTTGGCGACGAGAACTAGCAAGTCCCATGCTATAAACAACATTGTCTAAACGCAATTCTAATAATTTTAAAAGCTCAGTACCAGTCATTTTATCTGCTCTAGAAGCTTTATCAAAAGTAATAGAGAATTGTTTTTCAGAAAGACCATACCAACGCTTAGCTTTTTGTTTCTCACGTAACTGCAATGCAAATTCAGAGAATTTTAAGCGAGATTGACCGTGTTGTCCCGGAGGATAAGGGCGTCTTTCAAAAGCACACTTATCTGTTAAGCAACGGCTACCTTTAAGGTAAAGTTTCAAATTTTCTCTTCTGCAAAGTTTGCAAACGCTGTTTACTACGCAACTCATATCAATAACTCCTAGATTCTTCTTCTTTTTGGCGGACGGCAACCATTGTGTGGAATTGGTGTAACATCCTTAAGAGTAAGGATTTTCAAACCCGTTCCAGCTAAAGCACGGATAGCAGGTTCACGACCAGCTCCCGGACCTTTTAAGAAAACTTCAACAGTCTTCATGCCCGCTTCGATAGCTTTTTTAGCCGCGTCCTCAGCAGTTACTTGAGCTGCGAAAGGAGTTCCCTTTCTGCTGCCTTTGAAACCTAAATGACCAGCTGACGACCAAGAAACAGTATCACCACGTAAATCAGTGATAGTTACAATAACGTTACCAAAAGACGCTTGCACGAAGCACATGCCATTTGGAGCATTTTTCTTAGTTTTTTTCTTAACTACTTTTTTCTCAACTACATTCATTTTTTACCTACACTGCTTTTTTCTTGTTCGCGACAGTTTTCTTAGGACCTTTTCTAGTACGAGCATTAGAACGAGTGTTCTGACCACGAACTGGAAGACCTTTTTTATGGCGCATACCACGGTAGCAGTTAAGATCAGTTAAACGTTTAATAGAAAGACCGATTTCACGACGTAAATCACCCTCTACTTTAAATCCTGCCTCAACGAACGCGCGAATTTTTGCGACGTTATCGTCAGAAAGAGCATCTGTTCTTAATTCAGAATTAATACCAGCTGCTTTCATGATTTCTTGAGCGCGAGCGCGTCCAATTCCATAAATATAAGTCAGAGCTACTTCTACGCGTTTGTTTCGAGGTAAGTCGACACCAAATATCCTTGCCATTTAATTACCCTTGCCTTTGCTTGTGTTTAGAGTTTGCACAAATAACTCGAACAACACCTTTTCTTTTAATGATCTTGCACTTGTTACAAATTTTTTTTACCGATGGTTTAACTTTCATATCGTTCCTATTAATTATTAATTGTAAAAAAGTCTATATCTAATTAAAGCTGACCCTACGAGAGGTAATTTTTTTACCCTTCAGGAAGCCTTCGTACTTCTGAGTTAAAATATACGAGTTAATCTGCTGAGCCGTATCAAGAGCTACACCCACTAAGATCAAAAGCGACGTACCACCGAAATAAAACGGTAGATTTAACTGAGATGTTAATAAACCAGGCATAATACAGATGAAACTCAAATATACACAGCCTAGAACGTTAATTTTGTTTAAAACTTCCTGAATATACACTGACGTTGAGCTACCTGAACGAACACCAGGAACAAAGGCTCCCGTCTTCTTCAAGTTATCAGAAATTTCATTCGGGTTGAAAATAATATCAGTGTAGAAGAATGAAAAGAATACAATCAACAACACAAAGATAATATTAAAAAACACACCGTTTGGGTTCAAAGTTTCTTGAATCGAGCGTAACCAAGCAATTTGTGAGAACTGAGCCACAGTCGCAGGGAACATCAAGATCGAACTCGCGAAAATCGGAGGGATAACACCCGCGTAGTTAATTTTAATCGGCAAGTGAGATGTCACTGGACGATTATTCTGACCCGAATTTCTTTGCGAGTAATTAATCGTCAAACGTCTTTGAGCTGTTTCCATAAAGATAACAAACGCAATTACGGCTACCATTAATAACAGAAGCAATAAAACCTTAATAAATGAAATTTCACTTTTATCAAACAAGGCCCACAACTGTTGCGCCCCACTAGGAACGCCAGCCGCAATACCAGTGAAGATAATTAAAGAGGATCCATTACCGATACCTCGTTCTGTGATTTGTTCACCAAGCCACATAATGAAGCATGTACCAGCCGTTAACGTTAAAACAGCCACTAGTTCAAACGGTAATAAACCTACAAACGGTGAATTAACTAACATTTGCCCATCAGTTCCACGTTGGCTTAGCAAGAACTTGCTCATTCCGAAACCTTGAATGATTGCAAGAACAAGAGTGAAGTAACGTGTGTACTGAGTGATTTTCTTGCGTCCCGGTTCACCTTCTTTTTTCAATTGTTCCAATTGTGGAAGCGCTGAGCTCAACAATTGGAAAATGATTGAAGACGAGATGTAAGGCATGATTCCCAATGCAAAAATACTGAATTGAGAGAGCGCGCCACCAGTAAATGAGTTGAAAAAGCTTAGGATCCCAGTCGCATTGCTGTTGAATAGGTCCATTACTGCTTTTGAATTCACTCCAGGAGTTGGAACGTGAACGCCTATTCTATAAATAGATAGGGCTACCAAAGTAAATAATATCTTCTTCCGTAAATCGCTATTATTAAGAATTCCAACTACTGACACAAAAATCCTTTTTTTAAACTAGCTTAACAGTGCCACCAAGCTTTTCGATAACTTCTTTAGCTTGTGCAGTGATTTTGTTAACTTCAATGTTTACTTTTTTCTCAAGCTTACCAGTATTGATCACTTTAAAAGGTCCTCCTTTAAAGTGTTTTGTTAAATCAGCGATAGTTGCCGTAGCACCCAGTTGATTTAAATCTTTCATAGTAAGAACTGTATAATTCGTTTTGAATTTTGCATTCGTAAAACCGAACTTTGGTAGACGTCTGTGTAGAGGCGTTTGACCACCCTCGAAACCACGGCGAATTGAACCACCGCTACGTTGAGTTTGACCTTTACCACCCTTACCAGAGTAGCCACCTAATCCAGAACCAATACCACGACCAACTCTTTTTCTATAATGAGTTGAACCTTCATTTGGTTTTAAGCTGCTTAATAAGTTAGCCATGATCTATTTCTCTTTTTTGATAGTGATTAAATGTTGTACTTTTCTAACTTGGCCTCTGAAAGCTTCAGAGTCGTTAAAAACTTTAGATTGATTGATCTTCTTTAAGCCTAACGCTTGAAGCGTTCTGATTTGAGTTTCAGAACAGCTGATAGAAGAACGAGTTAAAGTTACTTGGTATTTATTCATAAATTACCTCATGCTCTTTTTCAATTGCATCAAGCCATCAATAGTAGCCCGTACTGCATTGTGAGGATTTCTAGTTCCTACACACTTAGTTAGAATGTCTTTTACCCCAACAGATTCTAATACTGAACGAATCGCGCCACCCGCGATAACACCAGTACCTTCAGACGCAGGCTTAAGAATTACTTTTGCGCTGCCGAAAGTTCCGATAACTTCGTGGTTGATTGTACGAGCATCTTTAAGATCAAACTTGAATGAGTTTTTCTTAGCTGAACGAGTTGCTTTACCGATAGCTTCTGGAACTTCACCAGCTTTACCTGAACCGAAACCAACTTCGCCCATTTTGTTTCCGACAACCACAAGAGCTGCGAATGAGAAACGGCGACCACCTTTTACAACTTTAGTTACACGGTTGATCGCAACTACTCTCTCTTCGAAGTCTGATGTTGTTGTTGCTGCGTTGTTTGTGTTGTTTTTTTCCATCTGCATATTCCTTAAAATTTAAGTCCGTTTTCTCTTGCTGCATCAGCAAAAGCTTTTACACGTCCGTGGTAAACAAAACCATTTCTATCGAAAACAACGTCAGTGATTTTAGCAGTTTTAGCTTTTTCAGCTACTAGCTTACCCACTTGAGTAGCCATATCTTTTAAGCTCGACTTTTTGTCAAAATCTAAAGATGAAACGCTAAGAATCGTTTTGTGATTAACATCATCAATCAATTGAGCGTAAACATTGCTTAAAGAGCGGAAGAAGCAAAGGCGCGGCTTTTCAGCACTACCTTTGATTTTTTTACGAATACGCACTTTTTTTGCTAAACGTGCACCTAATCTATCTGAGTATGATTTTTTAATAATTACTTTCATGTTATATCCTATTTACCCGCAGACTTACCGGCTTTGCGTTTGATTTTCTCGTCAGAGTACTTAACACCTTTACCTAAGTAAGGCTCTGGTGGTCTGAAACTTCTGATTTTCGCTGCCACTTGACCAACCAATTCTTTGTTTGGACCAGTTACAGTGATAGCTGTTTGTTTATCTACCTTGATTTCGATTCCCTCAGGAATCGGGAACTCGATATTGTGGCTGTAGCCCAATGAAAGTTCTAATTTCTTTCCAGAAACTGTCGCTCTATAACCGACACCGTTTAATTCTAAACCTTTACTGAAGCCTTTAGTAACACCAACTACAGCATTGCATAGAAGTGCTCTTTGCAAGCCATATAGTGATTTAGTTTTTTTGTCTTCACTTTTGCTAGTTAATACCAACTTACCGTCTTTAACGTCAGCAGAAACACCAGCCACTTTACGAATTTTCAACGCGTGTTTTGCGCCTTTAACAGTAATGAATGTAGCATCTTTTGTGTCTACAGTTACGCCATCAATTGCAATTGCTAATTTACCAATCCTAGACATAATTACCTACCACACTTCGCAAATAACTTCGCCACCTAGGCGTTGTTGCTTTGCGCTTTTGTTAGTCATAAGACCCTTGCTAGTTGAAATGATGCTCATTCCATATCCAGATCTTACGCTTTTTAAATCGTCACATTTTAAGTATATACGACGGCCTGGCTTGCTTACACGTTGTACGTTAAGAAGCTTAGGTGTTCCGTCTTCATTGTACTTAATGTAGAGACGCATAATTCCTTGCTTAGAATCTTTAGCTACTTTGAAAGATTTTAAATAACCTTCCTGAGTTAAGATATCAGCAATTGATTTTCTTAAGTTAGAAGCCGGAACGTCTACTTTTTCAAGTCGTGCCATTCCTGCATTTCTGATGTTTGTTAAAAATTGTCCAATTGTATCCATAATCCCCTACCAACTTGCCTTAGTAACGCCCGGAATTCTACCTTCTAGAGCCAGTTTTCTGAACGCTAGACGAGACAAACCAAATTTTCTGTAGTTACCACGAGCACGACCTGTTAACTCACAAATAAGCTTGTTACGGCTCATTGAGGAGTTTCTTGGCAATTTGTTTAATTTCAAACGATATTCCATACGCTCTTCCAAGCTTAATTTCATATCTACTGATTTTGCTTTAAGCTCTTCACGTACCTTGTGGTAACGGTTAGCTTTATCTTTTTTCTTATTGTTTTTTACTACTGAAGATAATTTAGCCATACATCCCTACTTTCTAAAAGGTACACCAAGCGCTTCTAGAAGTGCTCTTCCTTGTACGTCATTCTTAGCTGTTGTGCAAATTGTTATATTCATACCACGAACCTTATCGATTTTGTCGTAGTTGATTTCCGGAAACACGATTTGTTCTTTCAAGCCCATGTTGTAGTTTCCTTGTCCGTCAAAACCTTTAGAAGGAAGACCGCGGAAGTCACGTACGCGAGGTAAAGCAAGAGTGTTTAAACGATCAAGGAATGACCACATTCTTTCTTTTCTCAGAGTTACGCGAACACCGATAGTTAAACCAGCTCTTAGTTTGAAGTTAGAGATCGCTTTTTTAGATTTAGTCATTACGGCTTTTTGACCAGCAATTGCAGTGATTTCATCAACTACTGTGTTCAAAATTTTAGGATTTTGAACGGCGTCTTTAGTCGTAACACTGATAATGATTTTTTCTAATCTTGGAACTTCCATGATATTATCAAGCTTTAAGCTTTTAGATAATTCACCTTGGATTTTATCGTTGTAGAGTTTTTTCAATCTGTTCATATTTAATCCCTATAAAACTTCTGGTGCCAATGAAACGATTTTTACGAATGCCTTAGCACGTAATTCTCTCGCTACTGGTCCAAAAATACGAGTTCCGATTGGTTCTTTAGCTTGATTGATTAGAACAGCAGAGTTTTCGTCGAACTTGATGTATGAGCCATCAGCTCTTCTGATTTTCTTTTTAGTTCTAACAACAACGGCTTTAGCCACGTCGCCTTTTTTTACTTTTGATGTTGGCGTTGCATCTTTGATAGATACAACGATTACGTCACCAACAGACGCAAAACGTCTTTTGGATCCGCCTAGCACCTTTACACACATAACTTCTTTAGCACCGGAATTATCTGCGACTGTGAGTCTGGTTTGCATTTGAATCATATTATATTACCCCAACGTTACTTTCTTAACTAAAGTCCAACGTTTAGTTTTGCTGAGTGGACGAGACTCTTGAATAGTCACTTTTTCGCCTACTTTGCATTCTTGTTTCTCATCGTGCGCTTTGAACACAGATGACTTCTTAACGAATTTTCCGTACTTTGGATGCTTAACTAGGCGAGTAACCAAAACGCTAATTGTCTTAGCCATTTTAGTGCTTACCACTTCACCAGTAAGTTCCATTTTCTTACTTTCTTGTTGCACGAGTTGCTCCTGCTTTTTTCACTTTTGCTTTAGGTGTAGCTTTAGTTACTTTTTTAGCTGTTTTAGCAGGTTTTGCTGCTTTAGTCGCCTTAGTTGTAACCTCAGTGGATTTATTACCAGTAGTTGAGTTCAAAACCGTTAAAACGCGCGCTATGTCTTTTTTAAGACCACGGATTTGTAAAGGATTCGCCAACTGTCCTAATTTGTTCTTAACTTTAAGCTCATAAAGCTCTTCAGTTTTTTTGCTAAGGTTCTTTTTTAACTCGTCCTTAGACATGCCTTTAAATTCAGTTACTTTCATATTAATCTCTTTGGATGAAACGTGTTTTAAATGGGAACTTGTGAGCGGCTCTTGTGAAGGCTTCTTTTGCTTGTTCAGCAGTTACACCGTCTAATTCAAACAGGATACGACCTGGGAGAATTTGAGCTACCCATAATTCTGGATTACCCTTACCGCTACCCATACGAGTTTCAGCAGGTTTTTTTGTTACTGGAAGATTAGGGAACACGCGGCACCACATTTTTCCACCACGCTTAACACTTCGAGAGATCGCAATACGACCTGCTTCTAGTTGTCTTGCTGTTAATTTTGAGTGCTCAACTGCTTGAAGACCGAAATCTCCGAAATCAAGTGTTGAACCTCTGTGAGCAAGTCCATGGCTACGGCCAACGAACTGCTTTCTCCATTTTACGCGCTTAGGACTTAACACGACCAGCCTCCTGAATCTCTCTTGTAGATAGGACGTCACCTTTGTAAATCCATACCTTAACGCCGATGATACCGTATGAAGTCAACGCTTCCGCTGTTCCATAATCGATGTCTGCTCTTAATGTATGCAAAGGAACGCTCTTCTGATTGTACCATTCAGATCTCGCGATTTCCGCGCCATCTAAACGACCAGATACTCTAATTTTAATACCTTTAACTCCGCCTTTTACACCGGCAGCTAAAGCTTTCTTCATCGCGCGTCTCCAAGAAACACGTTTCTCAAGCTGCATTGCAATGTTTTCAGCTACTAGTTGAGAGTCCACATCTGGCTTTCTCACTTCCTGAATGTTCAAGAATACTTCGCTTTTTGTAAGTGCTTGTACTTCAGCCTTTAAAGAATCAATGCCAGTTCCTTTTTTACCGATAACAATACCAGGACGAGCTGTTTGAATGATGATTTTTAATTTTTCTGCCGCACGTTCAATTTCAATCTTAGCCACACCTGCGTGTTTAAGCTTAGACTTCAAGAAATCTCTTAACTTAAGATCTTCATGAAGATTGTCGAAAAAACGTTTACCTTTTGCGTACCAACGAGATTCCCACGTTCTGATAACACCAACACGGAAGCCTACGGGATTAACTTTTTGTCCCACTTTATCTCTCCTCTAATACAACGTTAAGGTGACTAGTTTTTTTCTTAACACCAAAAGCACGACCTTGCGCTCTTGGACGGAAACGTTTCAAACTTGGACCTTGATCAACAAACACTGTTTTTACAAACAACTTGTCCACGTCCATAGTCTTTTTGAAATCAGCATTAGCTACAGCTGATTCAACCAGTTTTTTAAATAAACCAGCTGATTTGTTATTCATAAAAGTAAGAAGTTTAATCGCATTGTCTGCTTTCTTACCGCGGATCACATCAGCAACTAAACGTGCTTTCTGCGCTCCAACTCTTGCAAATCTTAATGACGCTTTAGATTCCATCGTGCACCCTATTTCTTAGCAGCTGCTGCTGGAGCTGCCGCTTTCTTTTCAGCGTGGCCATTGAAAACTCGTGTAGGAGCGAACTCCCCGAATTTGTGACCAATCATGTTTTCAGTTACGTATAAAGGAACAAACTTTTTACCGTTGTGAATCGCGAAAGTTAAGCCGATGCAATCTGGAAGGATTACAGAGCGACGCGACCAAGTTTTGATAACTTTTTTATCGTTTTTCTCAACAGCGTTTTTAATTTTGCTCAATAAGTGGTGGTCTACAAAAGGACCTTTTTTTAACGATCTAGCCATAATATCTCCCTATTTGCGACGCTTCACGATTGAGAAGTTAGTTCGTTTAGAATTACGAGTTTTGTAACCCTTACAAGGCTGACCCCAAGGAGTTACTGGATGATGTCCTTTACCAACGCCTTCACCACCACCCAATGGATGATCCACCGGATTCATGTGCATACCGCGAACAGAAGGACGGATACCTCTCCAACGAGTACGACCTGCTTTACCTAGGTTAATGTTTTCGTTGTCAGTGTTACCGACCTGTCCGATAGAAGCACGGCAAACTGTTAAGATCTGCTTTACTTCACCAGATGGCATTCTCACTTGGCAGTATTTTTCATCTTTAGCGATTAAAACCGCACTCGCACCAGCACCGCGACAAACTTGTCCACCTTTACCTGGGCGCAATTCGATATTGTGAATTGTCGTACCAACTGGGATGTTTTTAAGTTGCAAGCTGTTACCTGGCTTGATATCGGCTTTTTCGCTAGAAGAAACTGTATCACCAACATTTAGACCGATAGGTGCGATGATGTACGCTTTTAAACCATCCGTGTAATGCAAAAGAGCAATACGGCAAGTTCTGTACGGATCGTACTCGATCGCAGCTACTTTAGCGTCTACATCAAGCTTATCACGCTTGAAATCAATGATACGGTATAGTTTTTTGCTACCGCCACCTTGGTGGCGCATTGTAATGCGACCGTAGTTATTACGAGCGCTATTACGTTTTAATTTCATCGTTAATGACTTTTCTGGTTCAGTTTTAGTGATTTCAGAAAAATCGTAACCTGTCATTCCTCTTCGACCATCCGAAGTCGGATTAAATATTTTGATACCCATTTTTATACACCCTCAAACAATGGAATCTTAACGCCGCTATCTACTTTAACGAAAACTTTTTTGAAGTAAGAAGATTTAGTCTTGTTAGTTCTTTTGTTTGTCGCTTTTCTAGAGAAAACCGCAGTTCTGATACCTTTTACTTTAATAGAAAATCTTTTTTCTAAAAAATCTTTGATCATAGTTTTGTCATAATCAGCATTCGTTCTAAAAACGTATGTTGAATAGTCAGAATACTTAGCACTTTTTTCAGTGATTAAAGGATAAAGCTCTAAATTCTTCATTATTTTTTCTCCGTAGTAACTAAGTTCTTACTTAGGTCTTCAAATGAAGCTTTAGAGATGATCAATGCGTCGTATTTCAATAAATCAAATACGTTCACTGCGCCACTTGGTAAAAACTTAAAGTTTTGTAAGTTTTTAGAAGCTTGATTTAGCTTTGTATTTTCAGAAAGATCTGAAAGAACGGCTTTTTTAAAACCTAAACCAGTTAATTGCTTGTTTAGCTTGTTTGTTTTTCCATCTGTAGCCAAAGTATCAACAAGTTTAACTTTGTTGTTTTTGATTAAATAAGAAAGAACCATTCTAAGAGCGGTCTTTTTCATTTTCTTAGGCATTACGAATGAATAATCACGTGGTTGTGGACCGAATGTAGTACCACCGCCTGGCATTAATGGAGAACGAGTAGAACCCTGACGAGCATTACCAGTTCCTTTTTGTTTAAACGGCTTCTTACCGCCACCACTCACAAGACCTTTTGTTTTAGTCATATGAGTACCTTGACGTTTACCAGCCAACTGCCATTTTACAACTGAATGAACCAAGTTATCATTGAATTCTTCAGATGCAATGTGCGCTGGAACTTCAGCAGATCCCACTTTTTTATTTTCTAGATTTGTTACTTCTAAGCTGCTCATAATTAGGCCTTCACAATCTTAACAAGGGTGTTTCTTGCTCCAGGAACAGCTCCTCTTACAAGAACAACATTTTCATCCATGTTAACGTCTACGATTTTCAAATTTTTAACAGTGACAGTTTCGTCACCCCAGTGACCTGGGAATTTCTTACCTGGCATTACGCGACCCGGCCATGTTCTGTTACCAGATGAACCCGGCTGTCTGTGGAATTTAGAACCGTGAGAAGCAGGACCACCCGCAAAGCTCCAACGTTTTACTGAACCAGCAAAACCGTGACCTTTAGATTTCGCAGTTACTTTAACTACGTCACCTTTGATCAAAGAGTCTAAAGCCAATTGGTCACCCAATTTAACTTCGCCCAAGTTATCAACGCGAACTTCGCGTACGAATTTGAAAGAAGTTTCATGACCCATTTTTTTGAAATGGCCAATATCAGGTTTATTAGAATTTTTTGCTTTTCTTGGCTCGCAAGCCAATTGCAATGCTTGGTATCCATCATTATCTACAGTTTTAACTTGAGATACATACCATGGAGCATATCTAAGGATTGTTACAGGAATCGCTGTGCCTGTTTCATCAAACACAGTCGACATACCTTCTTTGAAGGCATAAATTGAATTAAGTTTTAAGTTGTTTTCAGACGACATTTTTCACACCTTACTTGGCAGATAGTTTAATTTCTACGTCTACACCCGCAGACAGATCTAACTTCATTAATTGATCGATCGTTTGCTGAGTTGGTTCCAAGATATCCAACATACGTTTATGAGTTCTGATTTCGAACTGCTCACGAGATTTTTTATCTACGTGTGGTGAACGAAGAACTGTGTAACGATTGATACGAGTTGGCAGAGGAATTGGTCCAGCGACTTTCGCGCCAGTTCTTCTAGCTGTATCAACGATTTCTTTTGTAGATTGATCAAGTAACTTATGATCAAAGGCTTTAAGCCTGATTCTAATTTTTTGACTGTTCATAGCACTCTCTGTGTTAATGTACTGTTGCTTTGTACTTTTTTTCTACGCGTTTCTTCACTGATTTAGCCCCATCAAAAGTTTGATCCCCAAATAAGAAGTGAGGGAACTTTCTGTAGGCATATTTTCAGGATTCGTGAATATTTACAAATTGAGAGGATAAGTCAACGTTTTTTTTAACGTCCGAGAGAATTTAGTATTTCTGCCAAAATCTTTGGATTCACAGAAGCGTACTGAAAAAATTCCATTGAGAAGCTAGCACGCCCTTGACTCAAGCTTCTGACGTCGGTTGCGTAGCCAAAAAGCTTCTCTAAAGGGATCTCTGCCGAGATCACTTGAATGCCTTGGCCCTTCATTTCAATCGAGTTAATTTTACCACGACGGGCATTGATATCACTCACTACGCCGCCTGTATACTGCTCAGGACAGTTAACTTCGACCTTAAAGATGGGTTCAACAAGTTCACACGCCGCGGCCTTTAAAGCCTCTTTAAACGCATACATAGTCGCCGTCTTAAACGCCATTTCCGACAAAGCTTCTTTTCTAAGCTCAATGCTCAATAACGCGCATTTGATACCAATCAACGGAAGTCCGGCCTTAACACCTACTTCAGCAGACTCTCTGAAGCCGTCTTCAACAGATTTAAGGATATCTTGAGTAAAGTCTTTAGTAAGAGCCACGTTCGATTTAAACTCAAGACCCTTGTCGTAAGGGATCTGATCGATTTTAATATCAACGCGTGCGAAGTGGTTCTCGCCAGCGATTTCGCGTTCGAACGTATATGTACTGGTAGCTGACTTTGTAATAACTTCTCGGTACGACACTTGGGGCTTACCGGTATTTACTGAAATTTTGAATTCACGCTTAAGACGATCGAGCAAGATCTCTAAATGAAGCTCACCCATGCCATATAGTAAAGTCTGGCCAGTTTCTGGATCTGTTTTTAAACGACACGAGGGATCTTCGCGCTCAAGCTTCTGAAGTGCACCAATCATTTTATCTTGATCACTTGATGACTTAGGCTCAACAACCAGTGAAATCACCGGTTCTGGAGACTTAATAGACTCCAGAGATACAACACGCTTATCGCTGCACAGAGTATCACCTGTACCTGATAATTTAAGACCAATAACGGCCCCAATGTCACCCGCGCTTAGAGTTTGAATTTCTTCCCTGTGATTGGCGTGCATTTTTAAAAGTTTTTGAATTTTTTCACGCTTGTTCAAGCGAGGATTCATAACAGTATCGCCAACGCTTAGTTGACCACCGTAAGCACGCACATACGTTAAGTTCCCAGAAAATGGATCATTCGCGATTTTAAACGCTAGACCGCAGAAAGGATCCTGAGAGTTAACTTTGATTTCCACTGGTTCACTTGTATGCAATGACGTTCCGTACACTACTTCGCGATCAAGAGGAGATGGTAAGTAATCAATAACACCATCTAGAAGAGGCTGAATACCCTTGTTCTTAAACGCAGATCCACAAAACACTGGAAATGCTTTTAGTTTCAGAGTTGAGTTTCTGAGGGATGTTTTTAATTGTTCTAAGGTTAGATCCCCACCATTTAAGTAGACATCAAGAAGCACATCATCTAGTTCAACAATCTTTTCGATTACTTTACTGCGATATGATTTTACCTCTTCAAGGTTTTCAGCCGGAATTTCCACTGTTTTAAAGGTCTCTCCCATTTTTGAAGAGTCTTCCCACAAGAACAGTTTCAAATCCAAAAGATCAATTACACCCGTAAATTTATCTTCGACACCGAATGGAATTTGAACTGGGATCGGATTTGCGGCCAACTTAGTTTCTATAGACTTAACTGACATGAAAAAATCAGCGCCTACTTTATCCATTTTATTAATTAAGCAAATACGAGGAACTTTGTATTTATTAGCTTGGCGCCACACAGTTTCAGACTGTGGTTCAACCCCGTTCGCCGCATCAAATACAGCAACCGCACCATCAAGAACGCGAAGTGAGCGTTCAACTTCGATAGTGAAATCTACGTGTCCCGGAGTATCGATCAGATTAATTTTATAATTTTTCCAAACTAACGACGTAGCGGCAGACGTGATTGTAATACCACGTTCTTGTTCTTGAACCATCCAATCCATGGTGGTGTTACCATCATGGACTTCGCCAATTTTATGATTTTTACCTGAGTAGAAAAGAATTCGTTCAGACGTGGTAGTTTTACCAGCGTCGATGTGAGCCGCAATTCCGATATTTCTGCTGTAGAATAATTCTTTATCTGAATTGGGCCCTTTAGCGGACATCAATATTACCAGTTATAGTGAGAGAATGCCTTGTTGGCTTCAGCTTGCTTATGAACATCTTCACGCTTTTTGATCGCGTTACCTTTATTGTTATAAGCATCTAAAACTTCCGCTGCTAAACGTTTAGAGAAATCTTTCTCACCACGTGAACGAGCGAAATCGATCAACCATTTCATTGCCAATGAAAGACGACGAGTTGGGCGAACATCAACTGGAACTTGGTAAGTAGCTCCACCTACGCGGCGCGAACGCACTTCGATAGATGGCTTAGTATTTTCAATAGCTTTTTTCAAAACGTTAGCTGGCTCCTCATTAGGAACTTTTCCTTTAAGTTCATCCAAAGCACCGTAGAAAAGGCTTTGTGCCGTACCTTTTTTACCACGCTCCATCATTCTGTTGATGAATTTAGCGAAAACTAAATCACGGTAAACTGGATCTGGGATAACTTCACGTTTAAACGTTTTTTTTCTTCTAGACATGTTTCAATATTCCTTATTTCTAAGCTTTAAATCTGATTATTTCTTAGGTTTTTTAGTACCGTATTTAGAACGGCTTCTTAGTCTTCCGTTAACGCCTTGTAAGTCAAGAACGCCACGCACGATATGGTAACGAACACCCGGAAGATCTTTTACCCTGCCGCCACGGATTAGAACAACGCTGTGTTCTTGTAAATTGTGACCGATACCTGGGATGTAAGAGATAACTTCATAACCATTAGAAAGACGAACTTTTGCCACTTTACGTAACGCTGAGTTTGGTTTCTTTGGAGTTGTCGTATAAACACGAGTACAAACACCTCTTTTTTGAGGGCATGAAGCCAATGCAGGCGACTTAGTCTGGCTTTTTTGTTGAACTCTCTCACGTTTGATTAACTGATTAATAGTTGGCACACTTTCTCCTTCAAAATCTACGCTTAAATATCCAAATCAACAATGCTCGTCAAGACCTAACTTGTAGGTGAACGATAAAATCTGATTAAGATCTATTATAGAACCCTCTAGCCGAAGCTAAAGAGTTCTAAATAGGCCCTATCTTGCTGACATTGTCATGCCAGGAAGAGCTGCTTCCATTTCCATCTCTTCGTCTTCAGTAATGATTACTTTCCAACGTTTGTAAGACGATAGACCCGTACCAGCCGGGATCAAGCGACCCATGATAATATTTTCTTTAAGACCACGTAAATGGTCAGTTTTTGAATTAATTGCAGCATCCGTAAGTACTTTTGTAGTCTCTTGGAATGATGCCGCAGAAATCCAGCTTTCAGTGCTTAATGATACCTTAGTGATACCTAGCAAAAGAGGCTTGAACGTTGCTTGAACGCCGCCCTCCTGAAGGACACGTTGGTTTTCAATGTTCAATGAAAACTTTTCAGCCTGTTCACCAGCCAGGAAGCGAGTGTCACCAGCATCTACGATTTCTACTTTACGTAACATCTGACGAACGATGGTTTCAATGTGCTTATCGTTGATGTTAACACCTTGTAGACGATAAACTTCTTGGATTTCGTTAGTTAAGTATGCTGATAATTCTTTTTCACCTAATACCGCAAGGATATCATGTGGGTTAGTTGGACCATCCATCAATGGTTCACCGGCGCGAACGAATTCACCTTCACGAACCGCTACGTGTTTACCTTTTGGAATTAGGTATTCACGTTGTTCACCAACATCCGGAGTTACGATCACACGTTGTTTACCTTTAACGTCTTTACCGAAAGTTACATAGCCATCAATTTCAGAGATGATAGATGCTTCTTTTGGTTTACGAGCTTCGAACAATTCAGCAACACGAGGAAGACCCCCAGTGATGTCTCTTGTTTTAGAAGTTTCTCTATGGATTTTCGCAATTACATCGCCGGCAAAAACTTCTTGTCCATCAACTACTAGAAGTTGCGCACCTACTGGAATTGAGTAACGAGCAGGAATATCGCGGCCTGGAAGATTTAATTGTTTTCCGTTTTTATCAAGCAACATTACTGTCGGTTTAACATCTGAAGATTTAGATTCAGTGATAACTTTAGTCGCGAAACCAGTTACCGCATCCACTTGCTCTGTCATTGTCGTACCTTCTTCAATATCTTGATATTGAACCGTCGCAGTAACCTCAGAGATAATTGGATTTGAATACGGATCCCACTCAGCGATAACAGATCCCTTTTGAACCTTGTCACCATCTTTATAACTAAGAACCGCACCGTAAACTAATTTGAATCTTTCTTTTTCACGACCAGTTTCGTCTAAAACGATAGCGTCACAGTTACGATTTAGAACTGTTAACTTACCTGTTTTATTAACAACAGACTGAACGTTGTGAAGTTTCAACACACCATCATAACGTGATGTATGAACTGATTGTTCAACTGCACGAGAAGCCGCACCACCCAAGTGGAACGTACGCATTGTTAACTGTGTACCTGGCTCACCGATCGATTGAGCTGCAATAATACCGACTGTTTCACCTAAGTTAACAGTCGCACCACGAGCTAAGTCACGTCCGTAACATTTTACACAAACGCCACGTTGAGTTTTACACGTTAATGCAGAACGGATTTCAACTTTTTCGATACCAGCGGCATCGATACGCTTAACGGCTGCTTCATCGATTTCGTCGTTCGCTTTTACAACAACTTTGTTAGTCGCTGGATCAATGATATCTTTTTGAGCCGTACGACCCAAAATACGGTCTGAAAGTGGCTGAATTATTTCGCCAGATTCAAACAATGGAGTTACTTCCAAGCCATCATCAATTCCGCAATCGATTTCAGAAACAACTACGTCTTGAGCCACGTCAACTAAACGACGAGTTAAGTATCCAGAGTTCGCTGTTTTTAATGCTGTATCGGCCAAACCTTTACGAGCACCGTGAGTAGAAATAAAGTATTGGTGAACCGTTAAACCTTCACGGAAATTCGCCGTGATCGGCGTTTCGATGATTTCACCTGATGGCTTCGCCATCAGACCACGCATACCACCCAACTGTCTGATCTGATTCGCAGAACCCCGGGCTCCGGAGTCAGCCATAATGAAGATCGAGTTGAATGATGGTTCGATTGTTTCTTTACCATTGATAACGAACTTTTGTTTTTCAATTTGGTTCATCATCTCTTTGGCAACTTTGTCACCCGTTTGGGCCCAAATATCCACAACCTTATTGTAGCGTTCACCGTCTGTGATCAAACCTTCGTCGTACTGATGTTGAATTTCTTCAACTTGAGTCTGAGCGTCTTTGATCATACGGTTTTTAGATTCTGGAATAATCATATCATCGATACAAATCGACATACCTGCTGCAGTTGAGTATTTGAAACCCAATTCCATGATTTTATCAGCTAGGATACATGTCGCTTTAGCACCCGCAAGACGGAACGTCTTGTCGATCAGACCCGCGATAGATTTTTTCGTCATTACTGTGTTCACTTCAGAGAATGGAACCTCTTTAGGAACCACATCAGACATAATCGCGCGACCAATAGATGTTTGCTCTACTTTACCGTTGATTTTAACTTTACAAACCGATTGCAAGTCCGCGATTCCAGTTTCATGCGCGTACTGAGCTTCTTGAACGGAAGAATACATTTTTCCAGTTCCTTTAGCGCCAGGACGAGTACGTGTTAACCAGTATAAACCCAAGACAACGTCCTGAGATGGATTGATGATCGGTTTACCGTTCGCAGGAGATAAGATGTTATTAGTCGACATCATAAGAACGCGAGCTTCCACTTGCGCTTCTACTGACAACGGAACGTGAACGGCCATTTGGTCACCATCGAAATCGGCGTTGAACGCCGTACAAACTAACGGATGCAATTGGATCGCTTTACCTTCGTGCAATAAAGGTTCAAACGCTTGAATACCAAGTCTATGAAGAGTTGGCGCACGGTTTAGCATTACCGGATGTTCTTTAACAACATCAGATAAGATATCCCATACTTCAACTGTTTCTTGATCTACTAAGCGTTTAGCTTGCTTGATAGTTGTCGCAAAACCTTTTTCTTCTAATTTGTTGTAAACAAACGGTTTGAATAGCTCCAAAGCCATCTTCTTAGGAAGACCGCATTGGTGTAATTTCAAGTTAGGACCTACAACGATAACCGAACGACCAGAGTAGTCCACACGTTTACCAAGTAAGTTCTGACGGAAACGGCCTTGTTTACCTTTTAACATATCGCTCAAAGAGCGAAGAGGACGTTTGTTTGGACCAGTGAATGTCTTACCACGACGACCGTTATCTAACAAGGCATCAACCGCTTCTTGCAACATACGTTTTTCGTTGCGGATGATGATATCAGGAGCATTAAACTCTTGTAGACGACGTAGACGATTATTTCTGTTGATAACACGACGGTAAAGATCATTTAGATCCGAAGTCGCAAAACGACCACCATCAAGTGGAACTAGGGGACGTAAATCTGGAGGCAATACAGGTAGAGCCTCAAGCATCATCCATTCTGGCTTGTTGATAGAGATTTTGAAAGCTTCAACAACTTTCAAACGTTTTGATAACTTTTTAATTTGCGCATCAGATTTCGTTTCACGGATTTCCATGCGTAATTTTTTAGATAAGTATTCTGGATCGATTTTGCGAAGTAATTCACGAACGGCTTCGCCACCCATACCGGCACGGAAGCTTGGACCGTAATCGTTAAGAGCCGCCTGATAAGCTTCTTCTAACAATACGCTACCTTCTTCTAGTGGAGTGTCTTGAGGGTCAATAACAACATATGCTTCACAGTAAAGAACTTTTTCAACGTCTTTCAAAGAAAGGTTTAATAAGTTACCGATACGAGAAGGTAATGACCGTAAAAACCAAATATGAGCAACCGGAGTTGCTAATTCGATATGACCTAAACGCTCACGACGAACTTTAGTTTGAGTTACTTCAACGCCGCACTTTTCACACACGACGCCACGGTATTTCATACGTTTGTACTTACCGCATAAGCATTCGTAATCTTTGATTGGACCAAAGATTTTTGCGCAGAAAAGACCATCACGTTCTGGTTTGAACGTACGGTAGTTGATTGTCTCAGGCTTTTTAACTTCGCCGTATGACCATTCTCTGATCATTTCAGGTGAAGCCAAAGACACTCGTACCGAGTCAAACGAAAGTGGATCTTTAGGTTTATCAAAAAAGTTTAATAAGTCTCTCAATCTGAACCTCTTTTAAATTAATGCTTTGGTGCTTCAGAAGACGAATCTTCTTCAGTTGTTTCTTCTTCCTGCTTGTCTGTCAAAATATCAGATTCAACAAGCTGGACATTAAGTGCTAACGATTGCAACTCTTTCACGAGAACGTTGAATGATTCAGGTAAACCTGGCTCAAGAATGTTTTCGCCTTTTACGATACTTTCGTACATACGAGTTCTTCCTGCTACGTCATCCGACTTAACAGTTAAGAATTCCTGTAGAGAATAAGCTGCACCGTACGCTTCGATTGCCCAGACCTCCATCTCTCCCAGACGCTGACCACCGAATTGAGCTTTACCGCCCAAAGGTTGCTGCGAAACGAGTGAGTAAGGCCCAATAGAACGAGCGTGAATCTTCTCTTCAACCAAGTGATGTAGTTTCAACATGTACATGATACCTACAGTGACCGGATTAGTGAATGGTTCACCCGTTCTACCATCGAATAGGATTGTCTGTCCTCTTTCTGGCAATTCTGCTTTCTTAAGGAGATTTTTGATATCTGCTTCAGACGCACCGTCAAACACTGGAGTGTCGACGTGAACGCCGTACTTCACAGATTTCAAGATTTTCTTTAACGACTCTTCGTCTGCGGAATCAATTTTCGCAGAAATTTCAGCATCGTCGTAAATGTTTTTCAATTCTTTCTTGAAACCTTCTTTATCCCAGTTATCTAGATAACGGCTAATTTGGTTACCCAAGCTTTGCGCGGCCCAGCCCAAGTGAACCTCTAAGATCTGACCGATATTCATACGAGACGGAACCCCTAGTGGATTCAATACCATGTCTACTGGCGAACCATCGGCAAGGTAAGGCATATCTTCCACTGGAAGAACTTTAGAAATAACACCCTTATTACCGTGGCGGCCGGCAAACTTATCGCCGACTTGAAGTTTACGTTTAATTGCAACGTATACTTTAACCATTTTGATAACGCCTGGAGGAAGTTCGTCACCTTTTTTCAAGCGATCGATCTTTTCGTTGAATACCATCTTCACAGCGTCCAATTGGTTACGGGCGCTATCTACGATCTTAGCAACTTGGAATTCTAATTCGCTTTCAAGGGGAACGTAGCTCAACAATTCAAACGGGATAGTTTCCAGATCCGCATTTGTAATGTCTTGGCCCTTGTTTAATAATTTTTGAGATCCATCTTCGTTCAATAAAACGCCAGTTGTTTTCTTACCAACTAGGATTGAACGTAACTTTTCAATCGCATTATTTTTGATAACGTTGATCTCAACCGATAAATCTTTTTCTAATTTTTTGCGTTTCTCTTCAATAATGATCGCTAAACGTTCATCGCGCTCTGAACCCTCACGAGAGTATACCTGAGCATCGATAACTGTTCCGTAAACACCCGATGGAACTCTTAATGAAGTATCGCGAACGTCACCGGCTTTTTCACCGAAGATCGCGCGAAGAAGTTTTTCTTCAGGAGATAATTGAGTTTCACCTTTTGGAGTTACTTTACCAACCAAGATTGTTCCAGGTCGAACATCTGCACCGATGCGAACGATACCTGAAGTATCAAGATCTTTAAGCGCTTCTTCACCAACGTTAGCGATATCGCGAGAAATCTCTTCTTTTCCAAGCTTAGTATCACGAGCGATACATTCAAATTCTTCGATATGGATCGAAGTGTATGTATCATCATGTAATAAACGTTCAGAAATAAGGATAGAATCCTCGAAGTTATAACCCATCCAAGGAGTGAACGCGACTCGGATATTTTGACCCAGAGCTAATTCACCTAATTCAGTAGACGGACCGTCAGCGATGATGTCATTTTTCTTAACTTTATCACCGGTCTTAACGATTGGTTTTTGATTGAAACATGTATTTTGATTTGTACGCTGATACTTGATCAAGTTGTAGATATCTACGTTCGCACCAAGCTCTCCGCCTTTTGCAAAACGACGAACAACGATACGAGCCGCATCGATTTCTTCAACGATACCGTCATTGATTGCAACAACAGATGTACCAGAGTCACGAGCAACTAAACGCTCAACACCCGTTCCAACCAGTGGAGCGCGCGAACGTAATAATGGAACCGCTTGACGTTGCATGTTCGATCCCATCAAGGCACGATTGGCGTCATCGTGCTCAAGGAACGGAATCAATGAAGCAGCGATAGACACTAACTGAGACGGAGAGACTTCCATTAGTGTAACTTTATCTTTATCAACAAGCTCATACTCACCGTCTTTACGAACAGTAACGTTCGCAGCGTCGATAGTATTTGAAGCCATGTTGTCTTTAGTTGCCTGAGCGATCGAGTGACCCGCTTCCTCTAATGCCGAAGTGTAAGAGATAGTTGTAGAGATTTTACCTTCTTCAACTTTTCTGTATGGCGTTTCGATGAAACCGTAGTTGTTAATACGAGCGTATGTCGCAAGAGACGCGATAAGACCGATGTTTGGTCCCTCTGGAGTTTCAATTGGGCAAATACGTCCATAATGCGTAGGATGAACGTCACGAACTTCAAAGCCCGCGCGATCACGAGTCAAACCACCTGGCCCTAGAGCTGAAAGACGACGCTTGTGCGTAATTTCAGATAGAGGATTAGTTTGATCCATAAATTGAGATAATTGCGAAGCACCGAAGAATTCCTTAACAACCGCGTTCACTGGTTTAGCGTTAACTAAATCGTGAGGCATCATTGTTTCAACGTCTTGTAGGGACATACGTTCACGGATAGCGCGCTCCATACGAACCAAACCAATACGGTACTGGTTTTCTAGCAACTCACCTACTGAACGAACACGACGGTTACCTAAGTGGTCGATATCATCAACAACACCTTTACCGTTTTTCAAATCGATCAACGTTTTAACAGTCGAAAGGATATCGTGCTTCGTTAACACGCGGAATGAAGGTGGAACTTCATCCATGCTGATATTGAATTTATGATTAATTTTGATACGACCTACTTCAGATAGATCGTAAGTTTCCGGATCGAAAAATAATTTTTCAAAGTACGCAGTTGATGATTCCAAAGTTGGAGGCTCACCAGGACGCAAACGTTTGTAGATTTCAACTAACGCTTCGTCTTTGTTGTTAACTTTATCAACTAGCAATGTGTTTCTTAAATAAGGCCCAACAGTTAAACCATCGAAGAAGATTAGATAGAATTTATCGATACCCGCTTCGATTGCTTTTTTTACAACAGATGCATTTAATTCAGAGTTTGCATCGCTTATGATTTCACCCGTGCTCTCGTCGATTAGAGGCTTAGCTAATACTTTGCCGTCTAAGTCAGTTGGGTTCACTTCAAGTTCAGTTAGATTGATTTCTTTGATACGCTTAACGATCGCGCGCGTGATACGGCGACCAGCCTTAACAATAACTTCTTTAGATTTAGGATCTAAGATGTCAACCAGAGCTCTTTGGCCAGACATTCTTTCGATTTCTAATTTTCTATAAAGTTTGCCACCTTTAACAGTCACTTCATCAAGGTCGTAGAAGAACTCTAGAAGCTGTTCTGAATTGTAGCCTAATGCTTTTAGCAGGATTGTAACCGGGAATTTACGACGACGATCGATACGTACGTGGATAAGATCTTTTTGGTCAAACTCAACGTCTAACCAAGAACCACGGTATGGGATCACGCGTGCAGAATAGATTAATTTACCAGATACGTTATTCTTACCACCATCGTGGTCAAAGAATACGCCCGGAGATCTGTGTAACTGAGAAACAACAACGCGCTCAGTGCCGTTAATAATGAAAGAACCTGAAGACGTCATCAATGGGATTTCACCCAAATACACTTCTTGTTCTTTAACATCTCGGATGCTGCGAGAACCTGATTCTTCATCAACATCGAATACGATTAAACGCAAAGTAACTTTGATTGGAGCAGCGAATGTCATACCACGCTGACGGCACTCTTCCACATCGTACTTAGCTGGCTCAAGAGTGTAGCTTACAAACTCAAGGCTTGCTGTATTGTTAAAATCACTCACCGGGAAAACACTTTTGAAAACGCCGTTTAATCCGGCCATTCCTCTGCGATCTGGATCCATATCCTTTTGCAGAAATGCTTCGTATGAGCTTTTTTGAAGCTCAATCAAATTTGGAATTTCAATAAGTTGTTTGTTTTTGGAAAAGGTTTTTCTGATACGAACATTAGAGGCGGTTACATGGATATTTTCCATCAAATCTCCCGAGCAGAAACGAATGAATGAATTTAATAATTAAGCAATCTATAACGTTTAGTAACTAAATCAAATTTTGGCCAATGAAAAATAGGGAGCGCCGCGTTGCGTGCTCCCTATTAGTATAATAACTACAAAAATTACTTAACAGTAACTTTAGCGCCAGCAGCTTCAAGCTGCTTTTTGATTTTTTCAGCGTCTTCTTTAGTAGCGCCTTCTTTAACAGTCTTGTTACCCGCTTCAACTAGAGCTTTAGCTTCAGCTAAACCTAGAGCAGTGATAGCGCGAACTTCTTTAATAACGTTGATTTTATTAGCGCCGCCATCAACTAAGATAACGTCGAAAGCTGTTTTTTCTTCAGCAGGTGCACCACCAGCTGCGCCACCAGCAGCTGCTACAGCTACTGGAGCCGCCGCAGATACGCCCCATTTAGTTTCTAAAGCTTTTACAAGCTCAGCGATTTCTAGAACTGTTTTTTGTGATAATTCTTCTACTAATTGTTCATTTGTTAATGCCATTGTATTCTCCTAAATTTATTTAATTAATTATGCTTGTTCTGATTTTGCTTTAAGTACGCGTGCAAATGCAGTTGGTACTTCGTTTAATATACGTGCTACTTGAGTCGCTGGTGTGTTTAGTAACGCCAGGAACTGCGCGCGCATAACGTCTTTGGTTGGTAATGTAGAGATGAACTTAATTGAATTTTCATCCAATTTCTTGCCTTCCATAAAACCAGTCTTTAACTGAAACACCTCAAAATCTTTGGCGTATAAAGTTAAAGCTTTGGCTGTAGCGGCAACGTCACCGTAAGCAAATACGAACGCGTTTGTCCCTTTGAATGAAGTAGACAATGCATCTGTCATTGCTTGATTACCTTGCAGAGCACGTTTAGCTAGCGTATTACGCACGACTTTCATTTCCGAATTTACTGGGAAAAGTTTTTTACGCAAATCTGTAACTTGCTCAACTTTTAGACCCTTAAAATCAACGATGAATGCGGCTTTTGACTTTGCTAATTTTTCAGATAGAGATTTGATCTCGTTTTCTTTGATAGCTCTTGTGATCACTATTATCCTCCTTTCGTAGAATTGGTGCGAACAGGCAGGATTGCTGCTTATTTTTTCAATCTCGGCAGGCGCTTTCACATTAAACCCCTTAAGGGAACCTACTGTCTCTGATCGCAAATAAAATTTTAAAAAACATTCGCCCCCAAGAGGAGGCGAAAAAATAACTTAACTATTACTAATCTTCTTTATTACCTAAAGCTTCATTCGTATCTACTTTGATACCAGGACCCATCGTACTAGATACAGTAAGGGACTTGATGTAAACACCTTTTGAAGTTGCAGGCTTCGCCTTAAGGATCGCGCCCAAGAAAGACATGAAGTTTTCTTTAAGCTTGTCAGATCCCATTGATTTTTTACCAATACCAGCGTGAACGATTCCAGCTTTATCAACGCGGAAATCAAGTTTACCCTTTTTCTCAGCAGTCACAGCATCACCAACATTCATGGTAACAGTTCCTACTTTAGGATTTGGCATTAGACCACGAGGCCCCAGAACCTTTGCCACTTTTGACACAGTTGTCATCATATCAGGAGTTGCGATTGCTTTATCGAAATCTAACCAACCACCTTGAATTTTTTCAACTAAATCATCAGCACCTACGTAATCAGCACCCGCATTTTTTGCTTCAGCTTCTTTTGGACCTTTGGCAAAAACAACTACACGTACTGATTTACCAAGACCATGAGGAAGCGCGATAGCGCCACGAACTTGCTGATCAGATTGTTTAGGATCAACACCTAAACGGAAAGCAACGTCGATTGATTCGTCAAACTTAGCTGGTGCTACTTGAGTCACCAAACCAAACGCGTCTGCAATCGAATACTTTTTATCTGCAACAACTTTTTCTAATACTTTTTTATACTTTTTACCCGCCATCTGCCTACTCCTGATACTCAATGCCCATGCTCTTGGCTGTTCCTACAACTTGGTTCATCGCTGATTCAACTTTCATACAGTTCAAATCAGGAAGTTTAGTTGTAGCGATTGCTTTAACTTCGGCTAATTTAATTTTGCCTACTTTGTCCTTCTGAGGTTGTTTAGAACCTGAAGTCAGCTTTAAAGCTTTCTTGATTAAAGACGATACCGGAGGCGTCTTCGTGATGAAGGTAAACGAGCGATCTTGATAAACAGTGATGATAATCGGAATGATATCATCGCCCAACTTCGATGTTCTCGCGTTGAACTGTTTACAAAATTCCATGATGTTAACACCATGTTGCCCGAGTGCCGGTCCCACGGGAGGCGCTGGATTTGCCTTTCCTGCCGGTATTTGCAATTTGATCATACCTGTAACTTTTTTTGCCATTTCCCACTCCTGCAAATATAAACGAATACCCCTTCTATTCTAAAAAGGGGTATAAGCCAAATATTATTTTATGTGATTTGTAAAATTAATTATGTTTACTGTTTTTCAACTTGAACAAAGTCTAATTCAACCGGTGTTGAACGACCAAAGATACTAACGGCAACCTTAACTTTACCTTTTTCTTCGTTAATATCTTCAACTACGCCGTTAAAGTTACTAAAAGGACCGTCCACAACCATGACCGCATCACCCACAGAGTATTTGATCTTCTGTTTTGGTTTTTCTGCAATACCGGCCATTTGCTGAGTTACGCGCATAACCTCATGCTCCGGAACCTCTGGTGGTCTTAATTTTCCACCTACGAAACCAGTTACTTTAGACGATTGCCTTACTAACTGCCATGTCTCGTCGTTTAGACTCATTTTGATAAAGATATAACCCGGGAAAAATTTTCTCGATTTTGTTTGTTTTTGACCTTTTACAAGTTCAACAACGTTTTCAGCTGGGATCAAAATCTCGCCGAACATTTTTTCCATTTTTTTTGTTTTAATTTTTTCTTCAATGGCAGACTTAGCTGTTTGTTCACAGCCAACTTGAGTGTTTACAATGTACCATTTGTGTTGAAGCTCTTCCATTAATCACTCCTGCTCTAGTTAATGATACCCTTAACGATGAAGTTAGATAAGAAGTCGAATACAGTAATGATTACAGAAGAAATCAATACGAACACGATTACCACAACAGTCAAAGCCGACACATCTTTACGAGATGGAAAAACAACTTTACTGATCTCAAGAACCACTTCACGTCCCCAAGCCGTAACTTTAGGGTTAAATTGTAAATACAAGAAAAGCCCGAAACCAACTACAACAGGTAAACCATGTTTAAATAAGTCGTTTTCGTTTAAACGAGCAATCACGGCAAATGCGCCAGAAAACGATTTCAAAATTAAGTGCAGGCTGAAACCGATAAGGAATGCGAAAATCGCGAAACTTAATGTTAATATTTTTTCATTATTTTTATTCATAAACTCTCGCTTAAGTGTGCCATGTCCATGGCAATGAAGTCTAGGTAAAATTGGCAGGGGCGGAGGGATTCGAACCCACGACCTAACGATTTGGAGTCGTTCGCTCTACCGCTAGAGCTACACCCCTAAACAAAAAAAACCCCCAGAAGCCTCTGGGGGTCTTAGAAATATTACTCGATGATTTCGACAACTACGCCGGCACCAACAGTTCTACCACCCTCACGGATCGCAAAACGTAATTCTTTTTCCATCGCGATTGGATTGATTAACTCAACTGCGATTTCAACACGGTCACCTGGCATAACCATTTCAGTTCCCGCTTTAAGAGTCACAACACCTGTAACGTCTGTAGTACGGAAGTAAAACTGAGGACGGTATCCGTTGAAGAATGGAGTATGACGTCCGCCTTCTTCTTTTGTAAGGATATAGGCTTCAGCTTTGAATTTCTTGTGAGGTTTAACTGTTCCTGGTTTAGCAAGAACTTGTCCACGCTCAACGTCTTCTTTTTTAGTACCACGAAGAAGAACGCCGCAGTTATCTCCAGCTTGACCTTCATCTAACAACTTACGGAACATTTCGATTCCAGTAACAGTTGTTTTTTGAGTTGGACGAAGACCAACGATTTCGATCTCTTCATTGATTTTGATGATACCACGTTCAACACGGCCAGTAACAACTGTACCACGACCAGAAATTGAGAACACGTCCTCAACTGGCATTAAGAAAGTTTTATCAACCGCGCGAACTGGAGTTGGGATGTAAGAATCACAAGCAGCCATTAACGCTTTGATTGAAGGGCGACCTAGTTCAGAAGTATCACCTTCTAAAGCTAATTTCGCAGAACCTTTAACTATTGGAATTTTGTCGCCAGGGAATTCGTATTTGCTTAATAGCTCACGAACTTCCATTTCAACAAGCTCAAGAAGATCTTTATCGTCAACCATGTCTACTTTGTTCATGAAAACAACTAGAGCAGGAACACCTACTTGGCGCGCAAGAAGGATATGTTCACGAGTTTGTGGCATAGGACCGTCAGCAGCAGAAACTACTAGGATCGCGCCGTCCATCTGAGCAGCACCAGTGATCATGTTTTTTACGTAGTCAGCATGCCCCGGGCAGTCAACGTGTGCATAGTGGCGGTTTTCAGTTTCGTACTCAACGTGAGTAGTAGAGATAGTGATACCACGTTCTCTTTCTTCAGGTGACTTATCGATCTGATCGTAAGACATAGCAGCTGCTTTACCTTCAGTTGCTAGAGTTGTAGTGATCGCAGCAGTTAAAGTCGTTTTACCATGGTCAACGTGACCGATAGTACCGATGTTCACATGCGGCTTACTTCTGTTAAACTTCTCTTTAGACATTATTCCTCCTGCAGAGATATTTTGTTTTTTATAAACAGTTTACTTTTCAAAATTCCAAACTAACACATTCACGGCTTTTTTTATAGTGGAGCCCGTGATCGGAGCCGAACCGACGACCTCACCCTTACCAAGGGTGTGCTCTACCACTGAGCTACACGGGCAACAAATTTCTGGAATTCTAGAATTCGGATACACCGAAATTCTGGAATTCTGGAAAATTGGAGCGGGAGACGGGTCTCGAACCCGCAACCCTCTGCTTGGAAGGCAGATACTCTAGCCAATTGAGCTACTCCCGCTTCATTTTGAGTTCTAAATGCTTAAGTCCTACTTCGAACATAACCACTTAGAACTCAAAAAACTTCAATAAGATGTCTAAGAAACATTTTAAACATATTATTGATTTTGGCCCGTAAAAACTTGGTGGACAGGGAAGGATTCGAACCTTCGTAGACGTAAGCCAACGGATTTACAGTCCGTCCCCTTTAGCCACTCGGGCACCTGTCCTCAGAAAAAATGGAGCTGGTTATGGGACTCGAACCCGCAACCTGCTGATTACAAATCAGCTGCTCTACCAATTGAGCTAAACCAGCAACAAAATATTATCTAAAACAAAAACGATTTATTGATCTTGTGAAAAGATAACCAAACTTATTTATTAATAAATGCGGACAGAGTCAAAGGGATTTATTTGAGTTTCACGTAACTGAATGCGGCATATCCTTTTCAACCCTTGGGATTTCAGGGATGCCTCGACTTTCCGACATAAAAAAACAGTCTGAAAATTAGGCATTCCCTTCCCGTCAGCGCTTCGATGAACGAGGGCTAAAGTGCTGGCGGCGGTACTCATACAGCGATAAAGCCGCTGCCACCGACACATTAAAACTAGCTTCCGAAGATGCCTGGGGAATAGACACAAGTTCGTCGCAAAGGGTTTCGGTGGTCGATCGTAATCCCTTGTCCTCAGCCCCAAGTATGAAAATTGTTCTCGGTGCGAGTTTGATATCGAAGATAGTTTTCTTACCTTTGTGGCTCAAACCGTAAACCCAAAAGCCTATTTCTTTGAAATGTTCGATTGGATTTTTGAAATTTGTCTCCGCGGTGATCGGGACATGTTCGACTCCCCCACACGCAACTTTATGCGCGGTCGGAGTTAAATCTACTGACCGATTATCAGGTATATAAATCCCGTCTACATTTAACAACCACGACGAACGAGTGATCGCACCCAAATTATGTGGATCCTCAACGCCGTCTAAGAATAGCAAAAGACTTTTATCCTTTAATGCACTTTCGTCAAACTCTGGGCGGTCTTTTGCCCACACCAAACAATTTTGATGGTTTTGATAGAGACTATCGAGTGCACCTTTTGTTTTTTCTTCGGTAATGAATCGAAATTTTTTGGAAGCGTCTAGAATGTTATTTTTAAGCTGCTGAGAGGTTTCCTTTGTATAGAAAATCTTAGAAATATGAGAGGGATTAACTTTCAGAACTTCTTCAATCGCGTGCGTACCAGCGATCAACCTCTCTGACGTATTCGCTGACTGCCTTGGGGGACGATCAGTTCTCTTTTTGTTCACACGTAAATCCTGTTTTTTCTACTGTTGATTTGATCTGCTCGAAAACGGATTCGCAAATTGATTTACCGCTGTTTTGACGAGCCTGAGATTTAGTTGCGCCTTGTTTTGTATAAAACAACTCACAGCCTTGGCCTTTGTACTCGATATATAGTTCGCGAATCTCGCTGCCGTTCTTACATGTCAGACTTTTTTGAAGTCCACTTGCAGAGACCACAGGATGCGTTGCTGGTGTGCCATTTGGCGGGTTTACATCAATAGGTGGTTGCGGTTGAACTTTTTCTTGCGCTTTATTTTGCGATTGAGTTGTGTGCGATTGTGGCTGTTTTTGGTTTCTACGTTCATATTCCATGCGAGCTTTTATTTGTAAATCTTCGGAGCGAGTCGTTCCCAACTCAGAGTCCTGAGCATTCACTACTGCAGAAATAAAAACTATTAAAGATAATGCTAAATAGTTCATTCTCATTCCTACTTTTTCTTTGCGCCAGTTTGCGCTTTTGCTAACAAATCACCGAATGTCCCAAGGCCCCTCTTAGGACCTGAGCTCGATGATGTATGTTGTTTCCATGATTCGTCGATTTCTTCCGATGTTAAAGCCAGCAATACTTTACGACCGACTGGATCGATTTGTTCGATTTGTAAATCTAGAACATCGCCTTTGCTTTTATTGTCGTAGCTTTTAGCATCAACTGAATCACGCCATTTTGAACGTGGGAACAAGCCGTTGATACCGGGTACGATTGTAATGAAGTAACCAAATACTTCTTTCTTTTCTACTGTACCTTTGATTTTAGTGCCCGGAGGGTAATTTTTTTCGAACTCAGTCCATGGATCTATAGCGGTTCCACCCTCTTTGATAGAAAGAGAAATTTTCATGCGATCGCCATCATCAATTTTCAAGATTTTAGCTTGAACAGACTGACCAATAGCTACCACATCACTTGGATTTTGAACTCTGCCCCAGGCTAGTTCGGAAATATGTACGAGCCCTTCGACGCCTGGTTGTATTTCTACGAAAGCGCCGTAGGCTTCTAATTTAGTAATACGGCCGGTGATGATATCACCCACTTTAAATTTCTGAAGGAAGCTGCCTTCATTTTCTGCCTTTTGAAGATCCAGAATACGACGACGAGATACAACGATGTTACGTCCGTTGTTTTCAAATTGAGTGATTAAAAATTCGAATTTTTTATTTAAATACACCGTAGGATCTGAGTCTGGTTTCGCATCGATCTGGCTGATTGGACAGAATGCCAATTTCTTTTGAATTTCAACACGGAAACCGCCCTTAACTTGCTCAATAACTCGCCCTTCCACTGGAATTTCCATATCGAATGCATCCTCTAGAGAATCCGTTGTCGATGCCGCCATGCGAGCTGATTTGTAGCGAAGTAGAATTTCATCATGAGTTACCCGCACAACCACGACTTCAATAACATCGCCCACTTTATGAGTGATTTGTTTGTCATCGTTTAAAAGTTCAGCTTTAGGTAAAACACCGTCCATCGGAGTACCTGTTGAAACAAATACTGAGTCGCCATGAAGAGACACGATTTCGCCACGAAACTCGTCTCCTTTTTTTAACTTACGAGTTCCCGCTGTCATGGATTGTTCGAATAGCGACGCAAAGTCGCCTTCGTTTGTTTTAATTTCGTCACCGAATGCATCACGTTTAGTAGTCATCTTCTGTCCTATTTCTTAAGAGGTAATTTTTCTACAATGTAGCTAATGATTTGGCCCTCCGGCACCTTGGTCATTTGCTTTGTTTTTCGTTCCACGACTTCAACGTCACCTTGCTCAAGGGTTTTAGCACCGAAGTTAATTCGCAGTGGCATACCCAATAAGTCAGCGTCTTTGAACTTGAATCCCGGACGCTCGTCACGGTCATCAAGAAGCACGTCGTAGCCCATTTCTTTTAATTTTTCATAAGTATCATGTGCTTTCTTTGAAACTTTTTCGTCTTTCAAATCGAGCAAGCAAATATGCACTTGGAACGGAGCTATCGATACCGGCCAGATAATTCCGTCCGCATCGTGCATCTGTTCGATGATGGCTTGAATCGTCCGAGATACACCAATTCCGTAACAGCCCATTTCAAATGGTTGCGCTTTTCCGTTTTTATCAAGGAACGTCGCTTTCATTTTTTCAGAGTATTTGCGGCCTAGGTAAAACACGTGACCAACTTCGATACCACGAAAGGCCTGAAGTTTACCGTTGCTCTTGGGACATTTATCGCCCGCTCGAGCCATCCGTAAATCAACAACCGCTTTTGGGGTAAAATCGATTCCATGATTTACATTCTTTAAATGGAAGCCATCTTCATTCGCGCCAACGATGTAGTTTTTAAGTCCGCTTACGCCATTATCCATGTACACAGGAATTGTTAAGCCAACTGGCCCACAAGACCCTGGGTTAGCACCGCTGACTTCCTTCACTTCGACGTCTGTTAACATTAAAGGATCGTTAGGAAGGTTTAATACTTTCTTAAGCTTAGTTGGGTTCAATTCGTCTGATCCACGCAACAAAACAGCCACCGGCTTAAGCTCTTTATCTTTTGGATCAAGACCTGAATTACCAGAATAGAACAAAATTTTCACAAGTTCTTTTTCAGCAACACCTGTCAATGCCGCAAGATCTTTGATTGTTTTCTGAGTCGGAGTTGCGAATTTTTCTTTTGGCAATGGTTGCGCATTCGATACGTGCGGCTCGAAATCAATGGCTGGGCAAACTTCGATATTCGCTGCGAAATCAGTCGTATCCGACACTAACAATGAGTCTTCACCTGCATCCGCAAGCAATTGGAATTCGTGGGTTTGCGACCCACCGATATTTCCGGCATCGGCTTCTACGATACGGTATTTCGCACCTAAACGATCGAAAATCGCTTTGTAAGCATCATACATAGCATCGTAGGCTTTCAATGCGCCGTCTCTGTCCATATCGAATGAGTAGGCGTCTTTCATGATGAATTCACGACCACGCATTAAACCAAAGCGAGGGCGAATTTCATCGCGGTACTTGGTTTGGATTTGGTACAAGTTACGGGGTAAATCTTTGTAGGATTTCAAATCGTTACGAACATAATCCGTGATGGCTTCTTCGTGAGTCGCGCCCAGACAGAACCATTTTTCGTTACGGTTTTTAAGCCTCATTAAACCTGGGCCCATTTCATCCCATCGGTTTGTTTCCTGCCATAATTCTTTAGGATGAAGAGCCGGCATTAGAACTTCTTGAGCACCACGTTTTTCAAGCTCTTCGCGAACGATCGCTTCGAATTTACGAATCGCCTTTAGCGCTAGTGTTCCATAGGTAAAGATACCGGGATCTAGTTTTTTCATCATCCCGGCGCGGATCATCAATTTGTGTGATGGAATTTCCGCATCGTTTGGTGCTTCTTTCAGAGTGTATAAGTGGCTTTTAGACCATTTCATGAATTAACCTCAATTCCATAAGATTTTATTTTTCTATGTAAGTAACTGCGCTCTAAACCAATAACTTCCGCTGTCTTAGAGATATTGCCGCCGTTTTCTTTGATTTTTTGTACTAGGTATTCTTTTTCGAACTGCGCGCGTGCATCACGGAATGTAGTCATGGCCGCTGTTGTAGATTTACTAACGTCCTCAAGTCCAGCGAACTTCACGTCATGTACGTCTATATATTCAAGTGGAGTTAGGATATATACACGTTCTACGAAGTTTTTAAGCTCACGCACGTTGCCTGGCCAAGCGTATTCCTGCATAAGCTGGATCGCTTTTTCCGAAAATACTTTTTTTGTTTCACCGCTTTCTCGTGCGAAGCTGTCACTAAAATACGATACCAATGTCGGAATATCAGTAGCTCGTTCACGAAGTGCAGGCACCCGGAAGGGTACTGTTTGAAGCATTGTATAGAAGTCTTCACGGAACTTGCTCTGACGAACAAGTTCACCCAAATCTTGAGTATTAGAGGCCAAAACGCGCACATCGGAAAGAATTTCTTCTTTTCCACCGAAGCGTTGAAATTTCTTTTCCTTGAGCAATTTCAATAATTTCATTTGTACAAACGGTGGAACTTCCTGAATTTCTTCAAGGTACAATGTTCCACCTTGAGCTAATTCTATTTTTCCACGACGAGTTTTGTGCACCCCAGGGTAGGCGTCTTTTTCGATTCCAAATAATTCCCCTTCAATTAGTTCTTCAGAAACCGAAGCACAGTTGAATTCTATGAATGGCTGGCTGGCGCGAGGACTGAAATAATGAACATTCTGCGCCACTAAATTTTTACCCGCACCATGTTCGCCGGTTACCAGACACCACGAGTTAGACGGGGCTAGCTGCGTGATAAGCTGTTTAAGCGATTTTACGTTGTCCGCATCGCCAACAATGGCAAGGCTCTTGCGAAGCTTGTTCAAAAGAGCCGTTTTTTCTTCTTTTTCATTTAAATAATTTTTTAAGTTATTTAACGTGATTACGATCTTATCAATTGAAAGAGGTTTTTCGATAAAGTCATACGCGCCAAGTTTGGTCGACTTAACGGCCGTTTCGATCGTTCCATGACCTGAGATCATGATAAATTCGATTTGAGAGAACTTTTGGCGCGCTTGTTTTAAAGTTTCGATACCGTCCATACCAGGCATCCAGATATCCAGGAATACAATCTGGGGGGAATCAGTTTGCATTTTCATCAAACCTTCTTCACCATTGGCAGCTGTGTCTACTTCGTATCCTTCGTCACGAAGGGAAGCACTCAGGACATCACGTATTGGTTTTTCGTCATCGACAATTAGAATTTTCATATTCTAACTTATGACCCATTTAGATAGGAAATTCAATGATCATCTTGGTGCCGTAGGGAGAATTGGGACTGACACGGATGAAACCATTATGGTCCTCAATCGTGCGTTTCACGATGGCTAGGCCCAGTCCCGAACCCGTTTCTTTTGTACTGAAGTAAGGTTCAAAAATACGGGCCATTTGCTGGGAAGGAATCCCAGTTCCGTTGTCTGACACAATAATTTTTGCGATCCTTAAGTCACGATTGAAGTCCGTATTGATCTGAATGACGCCTTCGCGATCTTTTGGCAAGGCCGCAATAGAGTTATCTACCAAGTTTACTACGACTCGCTGAATTTGCTCGTGATCAAAGTTAAATTCAGGGATGTCAGGATTGTAGTACTCTTGGAACTGAACATGAGAATGAGCCGACTTAAATAATTTTAATGAATCCTGGATCACTTGGTTCAAATTACCCAATACCGAGCGCTTCTGCGGCAAACGAGCAAACTGTGAAAATTCATTAACCAGTTTTTTCATCTGATCTACTTGATTTACAATCATCGACGTACATTCAAGGAATGCAGGATCTGAAATATCGCTGGCAAATTTTCTTTGCAACCGTTCCGCCGACAATTTAATCGGAGTGAGTGGATTTTTAATTTCGTGTGCAATACGCCGAGCGACTTCTGTCCAAGCCTGAGAACGCTGCGCTGTCTGAATATCCGTCAAGTCGTCAAACACCAAAATTTTACCAATTTCATGATTTTTTTCGTCCTTCAACAACGACAGGCTGATCATCAGCGGAAGAACTTCGCCATTAAGGTTTACTTGGAATTCTTTCTGAATTGATTCCATCTTGAACGTATTCATTTGTTTTAACAATTCAGAAAAAATTCTGAATTGCTCTAACGTCAGAAGTTCCCTCACCGATCGATTAATAAACTTTTGTTCATCGATTTTTAACAATTTCGCGGCGTGCTGATTGACCGTAGTAATCCTGCCTGATTTATCCACAGAGATAACCCCAGCCGATACATTCTTAAGCACGACTTCGATGTAAGAAAGAGTTTCATGCAAGCTATTGTTTGCCGAGCGCGCTTCATTTACCGATTTTTCTAATTCACTGGTCATCTTGTTAAAGCTTGAAACCAGCTGAGCCATTTCTTCAGATCCGGTATTAACTGAAATCTGAGTGTACTCGCCTTGCGCTATGAGCGAGGTGGCTTTTCCGAGCTGTACGAGAGGAATCGATAACTGCTTGGCCAAATGGAATCCGAACCAAATCGCGGCCATCAAAATCACGAGAGTGATAAGAATTAGGATAATCATGTAGATCGATTTCAACGGGTATTCGAGGGGATTGATATCTCGGAATTCATCATACGCACTCGCTACGTCATTCATTCGCGAAATTAACGAGAGCGGAACAAACGACGACACTACAATGGCCCCTTTGTCGGCACCTTCCTGAATCGGAACAATTACGCGAACCAGGTTCCCTTCCCCGAATTGATGGATCGTCGAACTTTCCACTTGGTTTTTGATTCCCTTCTGCAAGAAATCGAGTGAGACCTTGGGAATATCATCAATTTGCGAATTTTCTAATGTCGTTAAAATGCGTTCACCAAAGATCCCAGGATAAAACTCGATGGCATCTACGAGGTATTCTTGTTGCAATGTTTTAATTTTTTTCAAAATCGCCTTGCGGTCGTTCATATTACGAATATGCCGAGCAACTTCATGAGCAAAGTGATAATTTTTTTTCTTTTCGTTAAAGTAATAAAAATTTTGTACTTCTAGAGAGCTTTTTAAAACCCCCACCATTTTTACACTGAACCACTTATCGAAACTGGAATTGATATAAAATACGGATATAATAAAAATCAAGAACGTGGGAATAGCGCTAAACGATACGAACGATGCAATCAGCTTTGCTTTTAGACTGCTTCCGAAAATTCCACTTCGTCGCTCGACAAATACTTTCATGATATTTCGGAAAATTAAAAAAATCAGAAGCAACAGGATAACGATGTTAAAATTTACGAGGCCGAAAAAGAAAATACTATGAACGAACGGTAGCTGTTGCGATGTCGAAAAAAGACGAATTTCAAACCAAGTTAAGAAAACAAAAATGACTGACAAAATAAAAACGACAATAATTTCCCGTTTCCGCTTTCGGATTTCCTTTGATACCGCCCCCGCAATTTGTGACGGATCAAACAGCAGACCTTTTAAATTGTCATACCGAGAAGAGTCTTCTGAATTGTGTTTTTTATTTTCGTCTGCCATTAATTATTTTTTCTTGCTGAGTGATTTACCTAAACCAATCATTTCCATAACTGTTTGAGCTGCGTCACGGCCCTTATGTCCGTGTTTTCCGCCTACACGATCTAGAGCTTGCTCTTCGTTTTCGGTCGTTAAGATACCGAAGGCAATTGGTTTGTTAGTTTTTAGCATGAGCTGAGTAATACCATCAGTTACGCTATTACATACATAGTCATAGTGAGACGTTTCTCCACGAATCACAGCGCCTAAAGCCACCACGCCGTCAAAACCGCGATTTAATACCCACTGACACGTCAATGGAATTTCCACTGCCCCGGGGACGCGAAATAATTCGATGTGCACGCCGTCACATTCTTCAAGATACTCAATAGCTCCATCTTGTAATTTGTCTGTTATCTCTTCATTGAATCGGGAAACGACAACGGCAATTTTAAACTTAGGCTTTTTAATTTTTTTTGATTTCATATATTTGCTCGCTTTGCGCTAGGCTTTTAATAAACTATAAACCACAAAATGATAGTCATTCCAAGAAATCCATATAAACTAGCGCGTATATGAAACTATACTATTCATCCACGTCTCCATTTGCAAGAAAAGTCAGAATGTCCGCTATCTTACTAGGCCTGGAAAAACAGATTACTTTAGAAACGGTGGATGTTTTTAACGACGCTAGCTATTCAAATGTCAATCCACTTGTCAAAGTACCCACCCTACAAACTCGAGAAGGACTATTTTTAACTAACTCACCTTTCATTTTGGATTATTTAGATTCTATGTCTTTGGAATTAAAAATGATCCCGACTGACTCGTCTCGCTGGCAAGCCTTACAGTTCCAATCCGTAGCTGACGGAATAATGGATGCAGCTGTTTTGCGACGATTGGAAAGTCTGCGCCTCCCGGAAAAACAAGATCCAAAATTTGATCAACGGCAAAAAGAAAAAATTAAAAATGGTCTACAGTATTTTGAAGACTCAATTCAATTGCTTAAAGACGAAAATAATTGGACAGTCGCTGAGATTAGTCTTTGTTGTGCGATCGGATATTTATATTATCGCTTCGCAAACGAAAATTGGTTAGCGAACGTCCCAAAACTAAATAGTTGGTACGAAAATGCTCAAAAATTAAGTTGGGTTTCGCAAACCGTTGTTAAATAAAGTTCAGTACTGTAGAAAATTAAGTTAGATTTTTTCTAAAGTTTACTAGGTCTTTGATCGTTCCCATTTTTATTCCAAACTTGCTTGCAAACTTGAATAGATCTGGAACACGGGCCATAGTGCCATCTTCGTTCGTTACTTCACAAATCACCGCCGCTGGATTCAAATCACACAATTTTGCTAAATCCACTCCCGCTTCTGTATGGCCGTTGCGACTTAAAACACCATTTTTATTAGCGCGAATTGGGAACATATGACCCGGCATTTGAATATCTTTAGGACCGGATGTTGGGTTAGACGCTACACGTACCGTGTGTGCTCGATCTTGAGCCGAAATCCCCGTTGTCACACCTTCTGCGGCTTCGATGCTGACGGTAAATGCAGTTTTATTTGGAGATGAATTTTTCTCGTCAGATACCATTTGAGGTAACTGCAAACGATCTACTTGATCAGGATGCAAAGCTAGGCAGATCAAGCCACGTGCATGGGTAGCCATAAAGTTAATGGCCTCTGCTGAAACAAAATCAGCCGCGATAATGATATCGCCTTCGTTCTCACGATCTTCGTCATCAACTAAAATGACCATGCGACCTTTTTTAAAATCAGCAAGGATGTCTTGAATAGAATGAAACTGGGAACTAGAGGACAATGTCGGACCCCTCATATTTTCTAGCATTCAAGAACCCTTTCATAAAATAGTCACACTCAAAGCTAACTAAATCGCCGGTCTTAAGCATGTCTAAGTTTGTTTTCTTTAGCGTTTCAGGAATTAAGCAAACTGAAAACGAATTTGCATTGACTTCATTTAACGTTAAACTAACACCATTAATAGTAATAGATCCTTTTTTCCAAAAGTATTGACCAAAGCCTTGCGGAACTTTGAAATCTAAAATTAGACAATCACCCGCGACTTCACGTTTGATCAAAGCCGTTGTTCCGTCAGCATGTCCGCTGACCAAATGACCATGAATACGATCACCAAAACGAAGCGATCGTTCTAGATTCACGGTGCGCCCTAATAAATTAGATTTATTCCAGCCCATCACTTTTAGAGTTTCAAACCCCAAAGTGAAAACTAAATAAGACGAAAAATCTTCAACCGTTAAACACACACCATTTGTCGCAATACTATCGCCAATACGTACATCGTCAAATATAGCCGGTTTCGTGACATAAATAGAAATCGATTGATCTTTTTCTTGAACGTCGACGATTTTCTGAGTGGCTTCGATGATTCCGGTAAACATGGAGAAGGTTCTATCAAGGCCTTGAGTAACTGTCAAAAGAGAGATACGGAAAGACCAGACAGAGCCTCGATGGCTCTGTCCAATCCAATTAGAAGCTATCTATTTAGATTTCTTACACTGTTAGTGGACAAAGACGACTTTTTAACTGTTGAAGACGATGCTGTCGTAGTTGCGATCGGCTCAACTAGTTTGCGAATTTTTACTTTAGCACCCATTTTTATTGGGACGCCTGATTCAAATACGACCTTACCCGCTGATGCGTCTGTACTGACATCGAATACTTCGATCGAAGCAATAGGTTCACCATCTAGAGTACTTTGCAAGCGAGACTCACATGGCACAGGGATTTCGCCGTTTTCTGAAATCCAGAACGTTTTTTCATTGTAGATGTTAAAAACATCGCCTTTTTGAACGTTGTGATTTGCACCCGCAAGGATCGTCGCTACGTGCTCATCCGCGTAGAGTACACGAGTATACCATTCTTGTTTTGTATCTAGCTGTTCTTGGATTTGTTTAATTGAAGTTTCTAACGCCTTATAAGATACGCGCGCCAAAGGTGTTTGGAAATAGAAACTTGGATCTAATAATAAATTTGCTAACGGCAATGTGAATTCAAGCTGTGTACGAGTTTGCTTTGAAGTTACGTTCGCAGCGCCATACACTTCCGATGTTACCGGATTTGATGCTACCATGTTCATATCAAGCTGGTATGTTTCTACTCCGAAATTGATACTTGGAATACCATTTGGGTTGTACGCACCGGCCGTAGTAAATCCTAAGCCCAAACCTATCTTATTCATAAGCTCGAATGAATTGATGGTTCCCCAAAGACGGTATTGAGGTAAGTTTACTAGACACGCAATTTCATCTGACATCACAACATTGGGAACCGCATTTCTGCCAAACGTTCTTTCGAGTAATTGAACGTCATTTACACCCAAGTTCATATCGGCGAAACGAATATTAGATCCTAACTGCGACGGAGATTCATTGAATGGAGGTTTGTAGCGGAATGCAAAACCTTCGCTCGCTTGAAGAACGGGATAGATCTGCTGATTGATTACATATTGGAAATCAAATTTCTGACCACCTGGCATATCGATCAAGCGTGATTGTACTAATCCAACATCGACGATCTTTTTAAGCTTTCTAGGCTTTGGTGCGTCTACGTTTCCTTTTTTCTCGCACGATTCATTTCCCATCAATAGCAAGCCAGTCGCTACGAGTATCAAAGTCTTGGCAATTCTCACACGTCCTCCTCAATTAAAGTCCTAACACCTAGATAATCGGAGGGTTTACGAAAGTCTGTAGTCTAGGGATGGAAATAGTTTTAAAAAACAAAACAACCAGGAAAGCCGCGTAAATAGTGGAAAGCAGGACTTATTGCTAGATCAAAAGGGTATCTAATGTTTTGACGGTTTTGTGGAACTTGGACCTTTGTCTACCCCTTATTCAAAAAATCCCGGATTTTCGAGGGAATGAAGGTTTGTCTTCTTTTGTCGGATCTAGTGGTCGTGAGGGACCTTTCTCTTAATACTACAGCGTTCCGCCGCCACTTAAGATGATGAAAACTTGGTTTTCGTTTTTTGGTAATGGGTCTTTGTTTTTGTCTGTACGACCTTCAAAGTATTGTAAGCTTTTAAGACCTGCGCCGACCTGAATACCGCCCAACTTGAATATTAAACCAGCCTCTCCGAAAGCGGCATTGTAGTTTTCCGTGGCCACACGTACGCCGGGGCCCAAGAACGCATGGATACCAAATGTGTTGTCATCATTGATTGACGTCAGTTGCAACCGTAAAGACGAATCCAATCCTGACACGCTGGTGACCTCGTTCCCCATACGCGTAAACAAAGCGTTGCGCCAGTTTAGGAATGAGTTCATGACCCAATTAATACCTAAATTGATTTCTTGATATTGTTTTCCATTTTGTTCACCTAACGACGCACTGATGTCGTACGTGATTTTAGAATCTTTCGTACTTACCGACGTCGGCGTCGTCGGGAATGTATAGGGATATTTTTTTTGGGCGGTTGCTGCGCCCACTACGAATAAACTTACTAATATAATTTTTAAATTATGCATCTTTACTAAATTTAAAAGCACCACCGGTGAAATCAACTTTAATAGAATCTCCTGGCTTAAAGTCCTGTGCTAAAAGCATTTTAGACAGAGGATTTAAAACTTCAGATTGAACCACCCGTTTCAACGGTCTTGCGCCATAAATTGGATCATAACCTTGCGCACCTAACTGACGAGTCGCTGCGTCCGTAAAGCTTAGATTCATTTTTTTATTTTTCAAGCGCTCAACAACTGCCGCCAACTGAATCTTAACGATGCCGCTGATTTGCTCTTCTTTAAGCGAATGGAAAATAATAGTCTCGTCGATACGATTCAAAAACTCGGGACGGAAATGCGCCCTAAGTGCGGTCGTAACTTCCTTATTTTTCTCTGCCTCTGACATATTCGGATCGATAATTGCCGACGATCCTATATTAGAAGTCATGATTAGAACCGTGTTTTTAAAATCTACTACCCGACCTTGACCGTCAGTTAAACGACCATCATCCAATACTTGTAGAAGAATATTGAAAACATCACCGTGAGCTTTTTCCACCTCATCAAACAAAACTACACTATAAGGTTTGCGACGAACAGCTTCAGTTAACTGTCCACCCTCTTCATAACCTACATATCCCGGAGGCGCGCCAATCAAACGGGCTACTGCGTGCTTTTCCATGTACTCACTCATATCGATACGAACAATCGATTGATCGCTATCAAACAAGAATTCCGCTAACGCCTTCACTGTTTCAGTTTTCCCCACGCCTGTTGGACCTAAAAACATGAAAGTTCCCACCGGACGATTTGGATCCGCGATTTCCGCACGAGACCTACGAATCGCGTCGGCCAAAATTTCCAGCGCATGATCTTGGCCAACTACGCGTTCACGCATTTTGTTTTCCATCGATAATAGTTTTTGAGTTTCCCCTTCCATCATTTTGGCTACTGGGATACCCGTCCATTTACCAACGACCTCGGCAATATCTTCTGACGTCACTTCTTCTTTCAGAATTTGATTTTTGCCCTTCTGGCTTTGAGCCTTTTCTTCCGTCGTTTTGATTCTCTTTTCAAGTTCTGGTAATTTTCCGTATTGAAGTTCTGCCGCTTTACCTAAATCACCGATTCGTTGGGCTTTCTCAATTTCTAGCTTCAAAGCTTCATGTTCCAGTTTATATTTCTTTAAATTTTCAATACCACCTTTTTCAAACTCCCATTGTTCACGCAGAGCCTGATTGTTCTTTTGAAGGTTCGCTAATTCTTTATCAATAGCGGCTAAACGCTCTAAAGCAGAGGCTTCTTTTTCCTTCTTTAATGCTTCTTTTTCGATTTTTAGCTGCATCATGTGACGTTCGATTTCATCGATTTCTTCTGGAACCGATTTAATTTCGATACTCATTTTACTTGCCGCCTCATCAATTAAGTCGATCGCTTTGTCGGGCAAAAAACGCGAGGTGATATAACGATGCGACAACTTCACTGCCGAGACAATCGCACTGTCTGTAATTCTAACGCCGTGATGGACTTCATATTTTTCTTTTAGACCACGCAGGATGGTAATGGCTTCATCGACCGACGGCTCATCAACTAGCACGGTTTGGAACCGTCGCTCTAAGGCGGCGTCTTTTTCAATGTACTTGCGATATTCATCTAACGTAGTGGCACCGATACAACGCAGTTCACCTCGAGCGAGCGCTGGTTTTAGTAACTGTCCCGCATCCATGGCGCCTTCAGATTTTCCAGCGCCGACTAGAGTGTGGATTTCGTCAATAAAAAGAATAATTTTACCTTCACTCGAAGTAACTTCCTTAATTACGGCTTTTAACCGATCTTCAAATTCACCACGATACTTCGCACCCGCAACTAAGGCTCCTAAATCTAAGCTTAATAATTTTTTACCGATTAAATTTTCCGGAATATCTTTTTGAACGATCCGTAACGCCAGACCCTCGGCGATGGCTGTTTTACCAACCCCCGGCTCACCGATTAAAACGGGATTGTTTTTTGTACGACGGGAAAGTACTTGAATCACGCGTCTGATTTCTTCGTCACGGCCGACGACGGGGTCTAATTTACCCTCGGCAGCTAATGCCGTTAAATCGCGTGCGAATTTTTTTAACACTTCCATTTTGTTTTCAGGATCATCGTCTACCACTTTTTGATTCCCACGAGTTTCTGCAAGAGCTTTCAAAAAGTTATCCAGTTTTAAACTGTATTTTTTAAAAATCGTATTTAAATCCGAGTCATTCATCTTAATGGCAGCTAGGAAGAAATGCTCAGTAGAAAGGTAGCTGTCACCCATGGCTTTGGCTTCCACTTCTGCCGTTTGAAACATTTTTTGTAATCGCGGACTGGCGTATGGTTTTTGCTGAGAACCCGTGATTTGCGCAAATCGATCTACGCGACTTTGAAAGTCGTAAGCCAAAGACTGAATATTCGTATTTAATTTTTCCAGAATGCGAGGAACGATCCCCTGTTCTTGCGTAACAAGTTCATGTAGGAAGTGTTCCGGTTCTACCATAGAGTGGCTTTTTGACTCTGCTTTTTGGGCCGCTGCCTGCATGGCCTCTTGGCTTTTTTGGGTCATTTTATCAATTTCTGACATATAATTACCTCTCAGAAATAACTTGGGTCTCAAATTACTGTCTGTCAAATAACTATATGCAAATTTTAGAGTATTTTTTAAACGGGTTTAATCAATCCATCTAAAGTTAGGACACTGAGCCGCTACGATTCGATGTAATGCATCCTCGTTAATTAAGATGTCGTCATCGTCCTTGTAGTCGAAAATAAGCTGATTTTGGACAGAGCATTTTTGGCCAAATTGATTCTTAAACATCGATTTTAGAGTGGGAACAGAAGTGGCCGACTTACCCATCATAAAACCAGTATCCAAATAGACACCATTATAGCGAAGAACTTCCACGCCTCCTGCATTTTTAGGGTTTATCGACGTGAAGTTTTTAATAATAATGTTATCGGTATTTAATGGATACAAGTTCGTGGATTCAAACTGCAAAGTCAGTTTAGAATTAATTCGAACAGAAGCCTTGTCATTAGTTAACTCTAAGCCGCCTTTAAACGCTTCTTTTGGGAAGAAATAGTAGCTGCGAGCACCGGTCGTTTTAGCATCTGATCCTTGCCCATAAGAATTAAATACGAACAGTAATCCTTGTGAGGTAATCAAGTAGCTTCGATACAACATATCCTCATACCCATTCATCGGATGAATACCAAACCAGCATTCGGCTCTATCTTTTTGGTATTGCATCGAAAACTGCAAATTATTGCGATGAGTGATTTGATATTGGCAATCTGCTTCAGTGGAATAGGCAAAACTTGAAGCAGAATTTAATAAAATCCCCATTATCAACGTGAAAAAAATTTGTGATTTTGTCATATACGTTAATTATGCTTGGCGACGGATAGATTTGTCATGTAATCAGGTAACAATGCCTAAGAGAGAAAGAAAAATTAGACCTTCGATTAAGCGCGAAAAGGTAGCCGCTTTTGACTATCAACATTATAATCATCGTTTCAGCTGCGATGATTGCAGTCATTTTGACTCTTCCGCAGAGAAATGCACCTTAGGTTATCCAACACAACCACATCGAAAAGCACAGCAGACACATGAATATTTAATGTCTGGCACCATGGCTTTTTGCCGATCTCACGAAATTGACTAGATCTTTTGGCCTATGAATAAAGTCCTGTAAGCCTTTGTTTATCAAGGTTTCCTGAGGTTGTTCACTTCAAAGAAAACTTTTTTTCCTAGCCTGTGGATTTTTTTTCCTCGTCTCAAAGGCCATATTTATTTAAAAAATTCATTTCCTTCCTAAAGTCCTGTCAAGAAAATGTCGCACACCCCGAATTAGAATTTGTCAGCGCATCATTGGTTTTAAAAAACAACAGGTGATTCGCTAAAAGAAACAAGGATTCAGAAGGAACCGGAAAGTGCAGTCAGACTTTCCCACATTTAGAAAGGAGGCCTTCAAGGAAGATAAAGAAGAACAATAGAGTGTTCAATAAATTCGGGTAACACAATGTTGCCTAATAGTTAAAGGCCTAAATTCGCAATGGATGCGTCCCTCAAGTAGAGGGGAACTTAAACAAACACACGGAGGTTATTAATGAAAGATTTTAAAAATATAACGTTTTAAACGGAGGATAATTTTATGGGTATGAGGGTAACAACAAACATTTCGGCTATCAACGCACAAAGAAATTTGAATGGTAGCCAACGCATGATCGGTAAATCAATGTCGCAATTAGCGTCTGGTAGCCGTATCAATATCGCTGCGGACGATGCAGCTGGTTTAGCAATCAGTGAAGGCTTGAAAGCTAGTATCAGATCATCTGCGCAAGCACAAAGAAATGCTAATGACGGTATCTCGATGGTTCAAACTGCTGAAGGCGGTTTAAACGAAATCGGTAACATCGTTGTTCGTCTTCGTGAGTTAGGTATCCAAGCTTCTTCTGACACTGTTGGTGAAGTTGAGCGTGGGTTTCTTAACAAGGAAGTTGAGCAACTTAAGTCGGAAGTACAACGTATCTCTTCTGTAACTACTTGGGGCAAAACTAAATTGTTGGATGGTTCAACTCCTACATTTGATTTCCAAGTTGGTATCTTTAACAATGCAGAAGAAGACAGAATTTCATTTGATGCATCTCAAAACGTAGCAACTCTGGACGCTTTAGGATTAACAGGCCTTGACTATACTACTAAAGAAGGAGCTCAAACAGCTCTTGAGTCTTTAGATTCCGCTCAAGAACTTGTGAACGGTTACCGTTCTAATCTGGGTGCTCTACAAAATCGTTTAACTTCGACTGTAGACAACTTAGGTGTAGCTCATGAGAACATGAGTGCTGCTAACAGCCGTATCAGAGATACTGACGTAGCTCAGGCGTCTTCTGAAATGGTTCGTAACAACATCTTATTACAAGCTGGTACTTCTACATTAGCTCAAGCTAACCAATCTAACCAATTAGCTCTTAAACTAATCGGCTAGTATTAGATAAGTTCTAATATCGTTGTTCTAACACGGGGTTACTCCTAAAAAGAGTAGCCCCTTTATCATTTTAGGGTGAATTTACCGAACGTCGACGTTGCAAATCCTTACGTTTCAAGGCATTGTCTGCAACAAAGAAGCCTATGAACGTTGCCAAAGTTATTTCGATACTACTGCTTTGCGTGCTTGGATTTAGCATCCTTAGTCCTAGCTTATCATTTTGGGCTCACGAAGAAACCCATCTTTCTGACTGCCTAGAATTCGCCCATATCCATACAGATGAAGAAGAGGATTGCCATGGTGGAATGATCGCCGGCACCTTATTTTTCCCTCAAGCAAAGTTTAACCCCTCAGAGTTCCTACGCTCCCAGACGACTGTATATCCGATTTTTATTCAAAAAATGTATCAGAACCCTTTGCTATACCCCCATCGCAAACCGCCTCGCACGTCCTAATTTAGATCCAAATTTATATTCTCAATTAAATTAATTTTTACTTATAGGAAAAAACTTATGATTTTTCATTTCATTACTTATGCTTTCTTTTTTTTCATTCTAACTAACATGTCGGCTTTTGCCGCGCCTAGTGTCAGCTCTACGGCATTGATTCTATATCGTGATTCTAATTTTCATAAAGAAGATTTTGATCCCGTGAATCCAGATCAATCGCCGAACGGTTTAAATATTCAAGAACTTGAAATTAAATTGAATGCTGAAGTTGATTTAAACACACAACTCAATGTCGTACTCGTCGTACGTCCCCAATTTGAATCTGATGGTACAAATACGGAAGAAAAATGGCTGATTGAACCAGAAGAAGTGTACGCCGAAAACAGTCGCATTCCATTAACTCTACTCAAACTGGGAAAATTCAAAGCATTTGTTGGTAAACATAATACATTACACACGCATGCATTTACATTTGTATACGCTCCGCTTGGTAATACGTATCTTTTAGGTGATGAAGGTTTAAACGACACCGGCGTTTCTGCCGCAGTTACTTTGCCGACGAATTGGCTGAGTGAAATCACTTTGCAACATTTGCGTGGCAAAGGCGAAAACGAATCATTTAAATCACCCCGCCCTGGCGATGGCGTTAGTGTTGGACACTTTAAAAATGTTGTAGATTTTTCTAACTCCACATCATTAGAAATCGGTGCTTCGTTAGCCACTGGAGCAAATTCGTATCGCCAAACAACTACAATTACTGGTGCCGACTTAACTCTAAAATGGATACCCACAGAAGCAGAAAAATACAACTCGTTAGTATGGAGCACTGAATATCTACAAAGACGTCAGGGGCAAGCCGATGTCGAAGCTGAAATCGGTAGTGGCTTAGCCTCTTGGGTTCAGTATCAAATTTCCCAACAGTGGGCGGTACTATACCGTTACGATAATATAAATTTTAAAAATAGTTTTGACCCAACGGAAGTACCCAATGAAACGTCATTTCGAAATTCTTTTGGTATCGCTTTTTCGGCCAACGAATTTTCAACGATTAAACTTGAAGTAAATCAGCGCAAAGGCGGGATTAAAAGTGTTTCCGGCGATGAAACAGAAAACACGTTTTTCTTACAATTTAATCTGGCAATGGATGCACACGCAGGTCACAACCATTAATACTACTGAATCGTAGCACCCTTACCGTATTTCTCGGCAGACTGTTGATACACCTGCTGAGCTTGCGGCAAAAGCTGAGTTAGCTTAGCTCTGCGATTAGCATCAGATGGATGTGTCGACATCCATTCTGGTGCTTCACCGCCTTTAGCGGCGTTCATACGTTCCCAAAGTACGATTGATTCTGCAGGATCATACCCAGCCTTTGCCATAAGAACTTGTCCGACTTGATCCGCTTCCGTCTCATCTTCACGCGAAAATTTGCGATTAAAGAATGTAAGCGCCACCCCAGCTGCGGCGCCACCAATACCAGCAAGCAAGCGACATTGTTCCGTCTTACACAATATCTGGCCACCAACTGCCGTTGCAACCCCAATTAAAGCCCCCGTTTGTTGTTCTTCAATGGCGCGTGCATAGCCCTTTTGGCCATGTCTACGAGTCGCATGCGCTACCTCGTGTCCCATCACGGCCGCTAAAGCACCTTCGGTTTTTAGAATCGGCATAATGCCCGTGTAGACTGCCATTTTTCCACCTGGCATACACCAAGCATTCGGTTCTTCATTATCGATTAATACGATTTCCCACTGAAAGTTTTCACCCGAGGCTCTTGCGATTCGATTCGCCACTCGCTGAACCATATCGTTCCAATCTTTTCGGTTTGAAATTTTAGATTTTGCTTTCACTTCTTGATACGCTTTTGCAGACTCAGCATTAATTTCTTCCTCGCTTGGCGTTTGCGCCTTAGCCAAAGAAGAACATCCAGTCGAGTTTGTTAAAACAAAACAAGAAGCCAATGCCAACAATAGAACTTTAATATTTTTTTGCATACTACCCTCGCCTTCTCAGGAAGATATTAATAAGAAAAATTAGACTTACAATTATTTTTTTTGCTTAGTTACAATGCTAGATTTTTCGACGCACAAATTCTATGCCAAATCTCGTCTTGATAATATTCTTCATATTACCGAATTTGACTCCGGCAAGGTGCAATTAATTTAAGTAAATTAGGCTGCGTGTTCATCCATCTTAAGAGTTCGTTCTTTGTTCTAACCGGCGCGTAATGGAGCGTAAGCTGAGCCCATAAGTGCTGTTTTAGTTTAGCCGAAATCGGATGGGATGAATTTATTTGCGCATCTTTTCCTTTTACAAATAGGACCGGCAAACTCACTTGAGTAAAATCAACATCACCACCTAATAAAAGAAATTCAGAAGGATCTTGGTTTGGATTACGAGTGATAAAGTTAAGAACTGCGTTTGAGTTTCTGCAAGTCTGATTCGACGAAAAATAGCCATTCTGCAAAAGGATCTCGTCAAAGCTATTAACCAAAGTCGCTAAAGTTTCATCGCGAAAATAAGCAAATAGTTCCGATCTTGCTATCCGCCTGTCCGTTGCCGAAAAATTACGATGATTCTGCTTTAAATACTCATCAAACTCGGTACTTAATAATTTAAGTAACGCGGCATCTGCTGGTTCTTTTGACTTGGGTAACCAATCGAATTCCGCGTGCGATAGTTCATGAAAAATAGTACCCGAACGAACAGCCCAGACTGCGGGTTCCGAGTGCTCAAGCTCGGTGATTGTTTTAACCCGTCGCTTTGCTTTTCCATTCGCTTGAACATCAGCTATTGTGTATTCTGGTTTCAGAACCACCGTGTTCAAAATTCCATTGTACGTTGCGGCCGCATCCTGATTAATAACGCCCCAGGTTTCCAGAAGACTAGGCAATGCCAATTTTGTTTTATGAGTCTTCAGAACCCATTGCATAAACTGAGTATTAATTGGATATTTTTTTTGAAGCGAAATTAAAAATGGATCAAATGGCTCTGTATGTGCAAAACCACTTAACATCAAAATTGAAATAAAAAAAGAGTACGCATGGACCCCTCCAGCAATTTCAAGCTATCGCCTTAAAAATATCGTGACAACTCTATTTACGGCTGAATAGGATTTTGTTCATGAAAAATATAGTAATAACAATTCTCGCTCTTATAGTAGGTAGTTCAATTTCTTATGGCTTCGCGGGAAGCCTCATGTATATGGAATATCAAAACGTCGCCGAAGGAAGCTTCAACGATATCAAAGAAACGGTTCCGGATCGTTTACCTGACAATGTCATTTTCCCTGGGAAACCCAAACAAGTTGCGCTTTTCTATGGTAAAGGCACATGGGGAACAGGTCGTAATCAACTTAAAAACTTTCTCTATAGCCACGGCCGCTCGTACAAAGTGATTTATGAAAAAGATATTTTGAACGGCTCGCTTAATAAAGGCGGCTTTCATACTTTGATTATGCCCGGTGGAAAATCTTGGATTTATAATGAAAACTTAGGCGCTACCGGCGCGCAAGAAATTCTAAAATTCGTGAATGCGGGCGGTAACTACATCGGTATTTGTGCCGGTGCATTTTACGCAACATCACATCGCCAAGGCCCTACGCCGACTCCGGTGAACTATGGAATCGGTTTACTTACAGGAATTGCAATCGACGGTACGGCTTTAAAAATGACGCCGTTTAAAACGGGAATGTCAGACTATAAATTTCTTATCCCGAGCTTTAAAAACACGTACCGGACTCTTTTGTTAGGTGGACCGGCATTGTTATACACAGACGCTGAAGCTAAAGCGAAACGCATTCAAGTTTATTCCGTATTTGCTAAAGACTTACCTGCGATGATCGCTTTCGAATTTGGCAAAGGCCGCGTGTTTTTATCAGGACCACACTTAGAAGTGGAAGAAAGCCAGTCTATTATCGGTCTAAAATATCGTGACCCAGACAGTGAATGGCCAATCGTTGAATACGTATTCGCTACTCATTTTAAAAACCCGCGCTAGCTTATAAAAAAAACGTGGCTCGACAGCAACAGCTAGAGCCACATAGATCTGCTAGACCTTTGAATTGTATCATTTCAAGATTCGCTTTTCGCGAATTCATCTTTCAAAAAGTTCTTTGTTTGTTATCTGACTAAAATCTTTGGTTTTTAAAAAACAGAAATTATTGTTACTTAAAAAACTCATTAAAATAGCGAACCTAACTAAAGTCCCCCGCTCTTTGGTCCGATGGACTTTATGAGTGTGAACCGCATGTAACTTCTGAAGCACTTCAAAAAAAAGGATGAAATATGAATAGGAAGTTATACTCACGTATGCTCTTAGCCTCCACATTCGCATTTCTGATTCAATGCTCTCCCGGAGCATTCACATCAGATAATGCCCCGACTAACAGCGGTTCGAATAATTCGAGTTCAACTGGTGGTGGCGGAACCACAAGCCCTGACGACATGGCGGCTCGTCGCAAACAATTAGAAAAAGCAATCTCGGTTGCCAGCATGACGGGTTATTCAGAAACGAGCCCTCTTGCAAGCTCAACTATTCCCAATGTTGACTTTGACCGCGCTAACGGAAACTTTGTGATCCGTGTGCCTATGTCATTGTTTGGCACGATTTCTAGTCTGAATGTCACATTCCCGGATTATCCAGGTATGCGTTTATATGTAGATTATATTTCGTCTATGCCTTACACGACACTGGTCATTCCGGTGAAATATGTGCTGCGAAATGTCACGGAAGTAGCTGCTAAACTACCAAATGGAAACCCCGTGCCTCTTTTTCCAGCGGGAGAACCTCCGTCGCGCGCGATCTCTTTGACTCCGGACAAAGAGCGAAAAGTCTATCTTTACCTGAGTGCCGAAGCCTTTGGTTTATTCGCAGAAACATCGTTTGATCCACTAGGCATGTTCAATGTAGGTGACGTAGCAATACAAGTTAACGATATGATGTTCACAATAAAAGATAAAGCCGGCAATCCGATGGGTTACTTTACGTTTGTGGGCCAAAAAGCCCCGTTCAAGGGTGGTTTTTTCATTTCCCACAAAATTGATCCAAAATTAGGTAAGATTTTGGACGAGTACTACATCAATTAAATCGAATCTTAACAATAATTTAGCCAGTCCAATAGGTAAGGAATTAGGAAACTAATTCCTTGCCGTTAAAAAAAAGCTCCGTTAGCATCAGATTTGTAATTAAATAAACCGCATCGAAACGGACCTCGAAGGAGTTTTTTATGGCTAAATCTAAAAAGAAACCTGCAACTAAAAAAGCAGCACCAAAAGCAAAAAAGGCCGCAAAAGCCACAAAGAAAGCAGCGCCAAAAGCTAAAGCGACTAAAAAAGCAGCTCCAAAGAAAGCCGCTAAAGCTACTAAGGCTAAAGCACCTGCAAAAAAAGCAACAGCAAAAGCAGCAAAGAAAGCCGCTCCCAAAAAAGCAGCTAAAAAACCAGCTCCTGCTAAAAAAGAAAAAAAAGCAGCAGCGGCAGCCGCTGGCGTAGGAATGATGATCAGTGAAGAAACTGAAAAATCATTAGATGAATTAACATCTGAATTTGAAGATGATTCTGAAATGGAAACAGTAACTGGTTTAGATGATGAACCAACGGCTGAAGATGAAGATGACAACTGGGATGATTCTGAAGAGTCTGAAAAATTCGAAGACATGGAAGAAAGCGATGACGACATTGCCGGCGACGATGACGAAGATTCAGACGATGAAGACGAAGATGACGGCGAAGAAGGTTACTTCTAAGCCCAACTGACAAGAGAAGAAGGTTACTTCTAAGCCCAGCTAACCAGCATTGAAAAATTTCAAAAGCCCACTTTCGAGTGGGCTTTTTTTTTACTTGAAAGCAGTTCCCTATTAGATACCTAATCTGACGCCTGCGAAATACTCTAAGCCCGGATTTCTGTAACCATAGCTTTCATCGTATTTTTCAGAAAGTAAATTCTGACCACGGAAGTATAACGACATTTCTTCTAGAGACATTGATTGCGCAAAGCCCTCTGATAATTTGACGATATAACTAGTACTCAATGTTGCATAGCCCGGAAGACTTACCGTCTGCGTAGAACTTTTTGTATCATCGCGCGGGCCCCGAGCCACAAGTTCTAGATTCCAAGTCGATTGATCATCCTTTTTGCTGTACACGAGGCTGGCGCTTTGCAAAGGGCGGCGAACCAACCATTTACCAGTGTTGATATCACGTGGCTCCTGGTAAGCCATATTCAGCGTTAAACGCTGATCATATGTTAATCGATACGTGGCCGCGACCTCAACACCTTTAGTGATCGTTCGACCAACGTTATAGTATTGAAGCGGATTTCCGCGAGCGGCAATTAGATTTTCAATATGAGTTTCAAATAATGTAATTGAAGTTTCAAACTCTTCGTCGATGACTTTATCATGACTTAACGAATAGGTTCTAGATGATTCGGGATTTAGCCCAGTGTTGCCCTTGTTCGAAAATAATTGATACAACGAAGGCAATCGATACCCGGTTGAATGTTCCAACTTGAACTCCCCGTACTGAACGCCGGCTTGATACGTATTCACATCACGGAAGCTTAAGTCCGTATCATAGCGATACCCTGCTTGCACTGATAAATCACTAACCGGTAACCATTCTACTTTTGTAAATGTTCCCACCATTTCGTTAACTTGCTCGGCACGTTGAGTTTTGAACTCTTCGTATAACATGTATTCTTTTTGGAAACTCGTCCCCACATCCCACTTCCAATTTTCTTCATTCAACAAACGAAATTCGGCGCGAACGGGAATCAGGAAGCTTTTATAGACTTGGTTATCTTCCGTTGAGCTGTACTGGTTCATTCCTTGATTATAGGTCCGCTTTGCATCTACAAAACCCACGGAAAGCAATGGTTTATACCAAACCGAATTATTTCTAAAAGCCGTTTGAAACTGATTTACTTCGCTCGACGTAATAAAGTCCATAGTGTCGGCTGACTTGAAGTCATTGAACGAAAAGCCCGTTGGATTTTCATTACGATCTGTCGTATGCGAAAGTTTTACGTTAAATTGATAGTCGTCTCGATACAAATATATAGCTTCTATGTTATCTTTACGACGCTTATATTTAAAATCGGAATTTTCAACCGGGCTTGGGGAATTCTGATATTGGTACTGACCGCGAAAGATGGCCATTGAATTTTCGGAAACTTTTTTATAAAAATCCCCACTGACTTCGCGATAGTCATTGACCCCACCCTGAAGATCCAGTCGATGATTTGTTTTCCAATCTTTAGGTAATGTATCGATTTTAATAACGGCACTTAGCGCCTGCCCTCCGTACCATACCGACTGACTACCCTTAATCACCGTAATTCGTTGAACTGAATTTAAACTAATCGAATTTAAATTGAACGATCGCTGAATCGTAGAGGCATCATACACAGGAATATCATCAATCAAAATCAAAATCTGGCTCGAATCACCGCCACGAACCAGCAACGAGTTCGGCTGGAATGCGGAATTAGTAATGTTAATATTTGCCTTTGTTGATAGCAAGGCCGACATATTCGGAGCCTTTGAATCTTGAATTTCTTGCTCGTCAATTACAACCCGTGACGAAGTCGAAAATGAAGAGTCGTACACTTTGGTTTCGTATCTAGGTGTGGAATCTGGGTTTGCTACCGTCGTAGTTTGTGCTGAAGTCGATGATATACCAGCGAATAGGACTATAAAAATTAAAATGTTTTTCATCACCTGATTTTTAATCCAAAGACAGGCGAATTCAACATTTGACTGCTAAATGAAAACTAGTTGCCCTTATAGAGCTGTACAGTTGAGCCATTTATTTGCAAGCTCGGCTGTAAGGATTCTACTAGTTTGTTTGGAGAAAGCATCATCATTAAAGAAATATCTTTAAACGGAATCTCTTTTTCGGGAGTCACCGCCAGTTTTACTGAACGCGGATTGTTTACGAATTCCCGGAGTCCTGATGTGATTTCTGAGTCCCCATTTGTATTTGCAGGGTCACGATTGCTCTCCGCTCTTTTAGCGAGAGCCAAATACGATTCTAGGGGTACATTATTCTTTTGAGCTAGTGTTTTAATATTGGCTACAAGAGAATTATCTACATACTCCACCGAAAATTCTTTTACTGAACTTTCGTTAAACTGTGACAGATCTTTTAAGTCAAACGCTTCGGGCAAAATAAAATCAGTCAAATGAGCGGTTACGCTAAGTTTGCCCATTTTAAAACCTTCGACGGAAAGTTCATTCAGATAGAAATCCTTACTTTCCGATTTATAGTTATAATCGGAAACGACATTAAGGACTAGTTTCTGATAACCTAACTCTGCCAAAGCTTTTTGTAATCGGGGTGATAAGTATTGGTCATTCAATTCTAAACTTTGGATAGCAATTTTCAATTTGGTTAAGTCATAAAGATCGATTTCACCTTGCGCAACGCCTATTGCTTCAGTTAAAGACCAATTTGAAAAATCAACGTTGTTCGTAGATAGTACTTTGTCACCTTTATTTGTATTGATGGCTAAACCATTCACCCTAATTCTTAACGGAATATAGGACAGACGGACATCCTCAAACGTTACTTCTAACCCATACTTAATGGCATTTTCCCGCACGTCACTCATGTAGGCTTGAAGGTGCTCTTGAATTAACTGGGGCACAACGAAGTTTAAACTTAAAAATGCAGTAATTAAAAAACTAAGAACGATGACTTTGATTTTCACAAAATATCTCCACGCCGAGCAAGCTACTGGTTACCGACTTCAGATCGGGAGATTGGTCCGAAAGATAAAGATGAATCGTGAAAAATAAAAAAATTTATTCTGTCTCAAAAAAAGAAAAAGGGCTTTTACTAAAGCCCTTGAAAACTGCTAACGTTCTGTTTTGTTTGGCCTGAATTTACGTTCAACTGGCCCGTTTCTGTAAAAGTTTATTTCATCGGTTTTGAATGTACCGCAAACTTATCGAATTCACCGTATTCGTGAAGTTTATTGTACAAAGTCTTGATAGTAATACCTAGGCTGTTTGCCGCTTGCGTTTTATTACCGCTAAAGTGGCCAAGAGCTTTAAGGATGTACTTCTTTTCGATTTCATAAAGAGGGATGTTAGGATCGTACTCTAAGAAATCGATTTCAACCTCTGGGCTTTGGATATAGTCTGGTAGATCGCCGATTTCGATTTGGTGACCTTCAGACAGAATCTGTAAACGTTCACAAACGTTTTGTAATTCTCTGATATTTCCTGGCCAGTCATATTTCATTAATAATTGCACCGCTTCTGTAGAAATAGTCTTCATTTTTCCGTATTGAGCTTGCGGAGATGAATTCATGAAATGCTGGATCAAAAGAGGAATGTCCTCTTTACGACGTCTTAAAGGTGGCGCATTTACTACGATCGTATTGATACGATAGAATAGATCTTCGCGGAAGTTACCTTTTTGCACTTCTTGATCTAGCTCTCTGTTTGTCGCAGAGATTAGACGAATATCGACCTTGATTGGGTCTTTACCGCCAACACGGAAGATTTCGCCTTCTTGGATAAAGCGTAAAAGTTTAGCTTGGATACCGTGAGACAATTCCCCGATTTCATCTAGGAAAAGTGTTCCACCGTTAGCCACTTCTGCTAAACCAATCTTACGTGTGTAAGCACCAGTGAATGAACCTTTTTCGTGTCCAAACAATTCACTTTCAAGCAATGTTTCACGTAAAGCACCGCAGTTGATAGCAACAAACGGACGGCTCTTGCGAGTCGACTTTTCATGTACCGCGCGAGCTAGTAATTCCTTACCAGTTCCAGACTCGCCTAATACTAATACGTTCGCATTAGAGGGAGCTACACGGTCGATCATCTTCATCAAGTTACCCATTGCTTCTGATTGGTAAATGATAGAGCGAGTGATCAGCGCTTGAGCTGGTTTAGCCTGCTCAATAGGCTTGCCCCAAAGCACTTGGTTTTGGGATTGGCTCGTCGGTAGGACCTGAGACGAGGAATTTGAATTATCGTTCATACGTTCCGCCTTTGTGTGATAAATTCATTCCAGTATGTATTTTTTGGGTGAGGCATCCCGGGAGACGGCAACGTCTCAAAATGATGCAATGTCACTTACGCATTGCGATATAGCCGAGGTTAAGTAATTTTTGCAAGAAAATTTTTGCATGGTGTTATATAAAATTTAGGATATTTCAAAAAATGACCCCACTAGAGGCCAGTCAGGAAATAGATAACTATTTGAAATATATGCAGAATATAAAAACCTGCAGCCCCCACACTGTGCGGGCCTATAAAAAAGACTTAGATGGGTTCTTTGCCCCTGTAAAAAGTTCAAAATCCACCACATACGATTTGAGAACCTACTTCTCAACTCAACTTTTGGACCTCGGGGGTCTTAGCCTAGCCTCCCGAAATCGCAAAACTGGGACTCTTAAGAGCTTTTTAAACTGGCTTTACGAGACTCGTAAGATCGACTCTGCCCTATCCGAGCTCTATCACTCTCCGAAAGTCCCCCGCAAAATCCCGCATTTCATTTCCTTTGATGAAGTCAGTGGTTGCCTTCAATTTTTAAGCAATCGTGCGACTCCGATAAAAGAATTCGAGGAATTGCAGCACCGTCAGCAACGACTTTTATTTTTGTTCCTCTACGGCGCAGGCCTGCGTATTTCAGAAGCCTGCCAACTAAAAGTAAAAGATGTTAATGAGTTCGATCGAAAAATACTTATTCGAGGTAAGGGCGCTAAAGAACGCATTGTTGTTTGCCCTGAGTTTGTATGGGACGAATGGATTCACTATCGAAACTACGTAAAATCCCGACTGACTTCCGTTCCTAATAAATACGAATTTGTTTTCTTTCGCTATCAAGACGAAAACTTCTCAGACGAGCCTATTAATGAACGCACAGGCTACGGCTGGATTCGCTCGATTGGCGCACAGTCTGGCTTGACACAAAGTTTGAACCCCCATGCTCTTCGCCATAGCTTTGCGACCCACCTACTGAATAGTGGTGCGAACTTGCGCGTGATTCAAAGCTTATTAGGTCACTCGACATTAGCTGCGACAGAGAAATATACTCATTTGAATTTATCGCAGCTTTATCAAACTATGGAGAAGGCGCATCCTTTGGGGAAACTTAAGAAACCGTAGTCCGCAGCGGTTGGGTGTTTGACGTTTGGCGTACCGTTTTTCGTTTCCGTTATTTTTAGGACACGTGGGCGTGGGCTAGGTATTCTCTTACTATTTTTTCTATTCTTGTAGCTTGATTTCTGGCTTCGATTGCTAGTGGTTCTAGTTTTATGAAATGGGTGAGTGGGGTTGCTAGAAATGGGGTCATCCATGGTTCTTGTTCCAAGACGCCTTGCTCTGCTATTAACTTTAGGAAGAATTGTACTTTTAGGATTGGTAGATGCAGTTGGTAGTTCAGGTTCTCGGTTGATAGATTTTTTAAGCAGTGACCTAATAAATTGTAGAGCGAATCCGATAGACTGTCGCCTTCTTGTGAAACTTTTGTAATGCACTCCACTGCGAATAATCCGAATTGTAGTACGTCGTAATCTTTTTTTAATGAGGCGAAATCATTTAACAATTGGGCTTCTTCTAACACTGACAACTGTTGTTTTCCGGCTTTATCTGAGTAGCTTAGTTTTACGTGATGGAGTGGTTCCAGCACCCCACCGCCGAAACGTTTGCGACTTTTAAGGGCGGAGCGAGCCAAGAATGATTTTTTTTCTCCGGCGGCTGAAATGCCGGTTACGATCAAGTCGGATTCACCATAACGAACTTTTTTTAGTAAAATGAATGTACCCGTCTGTTTAGTCAAAGCTCGGCCTCTCTTATTTCCGAGTGGCTTTTAAAAACTCCACTCCGATTCTGCTTTAATACTACCGACTACATCATCAATAGTATCTTTGGATGGAATATCTTTGGGATCATTGAAAGACAAGCTAATTAAACCACGCAATAAATCATCAGATACTTCCGGCTGAAGCCATGAACGTATTGATTTCGGGCTGTTAGAAACACAATCAGAATAGGACTTTACGTTATGAAAACCCTTTTCCTTTAATCTTTCGGCGACCACATCTCCGTGAAGCGTGTCAAAAATCAGCAACGATCGATTCCATATTCGCTGCGCTTGATAGGGCCACTTAGTTTGAGACAGCGAATTTTCCCAAGTTCTAATTTCGCTTTCAAACTGATAATTCGTTCGTTTCAAAAATGTCGACCAGGTATCGTTCCATTGAATATTTTGATAAGCCCCAACCGCGGAATATAGCTTTGCACGCTCGGGAAGAAATGCCACACTTAAATCACGATGTGGAACTTGAATACTGTAGGATGATGGCAACAACTTTAAATCCGCACTGAATTCATGGCTAATCAAAACGAAAAATATTTTTTTGGCACTGGCCCAAGTTTCTATTTGCTCATGTGGATACACTTCACCTGTAAGTGCATGATTTTTGAAAAAAATTAAAAACAAAGTGTCTTTGTTTAAACCATCAACAATACTTTGGCCACCATCGGTCGCCTTTTGAATATCAGCCATTTTGACATTTTGAATCTGATAACTTTCGCGAACGAAATAAGGTTGCGAGTTTTCGAATAGCGGTGACACTCCACTGACCCAAGCAATACTGCGTTTATGCGCGTAGAGTTGCGCTAGACTAATTAATAAATCATGAGTCGCTAAGAAAGGATTTATATAACTACGAATCTGGTTCTGAATTCCTAATTCATTCTTTAATCTAAAGTTAACAAGGTCCCATTCTTCCGGACGCGAGAAAGATTCAAATACCATAGATACATTAGACCTGATTCAATTTCGTTTTTCTATAAATTGATTGTGACTATGGGAACAAAGGACTAGTATCAAAAATGATTTAGGAGGGTGTTACCATGAAAAATTTGGTTTTATTATTATGTTTACTCGGTTTTAGTTCAGCATACGCACTGGTTGAGGCACGTTTGACATATGGAGCTCTTGGCAGCAAACCAGACCTGACAGCTATTTATAGTGGTGCAACAGAAGTCCCCGCTGTTACTGCAAACGCAGGGATCGGCTTTGATGCGATCTTTATCGTACCGGTCATCGGTATTGGGGGAGGTCTTCGCTATGAAAATCTAGGATTTAATGCAAGCTCTGGCGGCTTAGAGTATAAATCTCAGGCAACACGAACATCAGTTATCGTTAACTGGCGTTTAATAAATACATTAATGTACCTTGGCCCAATCGCGACCGTCGGGATGTCTCATACTAACAACATAAAATGGACAGAAGGTGCTAGCTCAACAGATTTTTCTCCGGATACGACAACAAGTTATTCTGTCGGCTTAGAAGCTGGAGTTCATATGCTAGGCTTCCTAGTTGGTGCTGAAGCTGGTTACCAAAATATGAAATGGAATAAAGTAAAAGACTCTACAGGAACATTCGCAGCAACACCAGATCTAGACATGAGCGGATCCTACATGAAAGTAATCCTGGGATTTTCAATTTAATTGAATAAATGATTGCAAGATAAAAAAAGCCCAAGTCTAACTTGGGCTTTTTTTTATTTCTTTTTCTTCAATTCAATTTTCAAATCTTTGTCACCAGGTTTGATTTTTTGCTCTGTGGGCGTCGCGCCTTCAGGTCCCGATTTATCAGAGGCATTTCCCGTGACAGAGTAGCGAGCATAGACAGTAAATGGCCCTTCGAATGGTGTCCCCTGAACCATCGCATTTTCACTACTCAATTGAAACTTAACTGGAAACTTTGGGTCCGTAATACGCTGAACGGCGATAGGCATCTGTCCGTCACCCGCTTTTCCACCCGCTTTTTTAGCAAAAATAAATAGAGTTCCACCCTTGATTTCCTTTTCTAAACCTTTCTCAACAGACACGATTCCTGTAATTGAGTTTCCCAAAGCGGAAACAGCTACCAGACTTACAAACAAACTTACGATCAATTTCTTCACATTTACCTCCGTAAAAAAATAAATAGCTAAACACTTCATATCATTTTAAAAAACTAAAACACTGCCTCCTGTTGTTCTCTAGCAAGATCATCTTTTCGTCCAGAAAAAAATACCTTCACATGACTTTGACGCTATTACATGACGAAATAAAACCTCACAAATAAAAGGAGGCAACATGAACACAACTAAAACGTATAAGTTTGGTGATTACACGTTCAAAACTTATTTCAAAACAGCCGGCGAAGGTTGGGAAGTCGGTTTAACATGTGGAAACAAAGTCTACTTCGTTGGTAACTTTATCCGCGAGAAAGAAGCTAAAAAATGGTGGAGTTATTTCAACAAATACGTAACTCACTTCTTCCGTAAGTATGAATTTTATGCCGATGCTCCCAAAGACTTCTACGGCCAATTCATGGCTACTTTTGTTTACCGTGAATACTATAACTTCTTGTTTGAATTATTCGACGGTTACAACGGTCATTACGAAAAAGAATACGCAAAGTTTTTCAAAAAATACGAAAAATTTGCCCGTCTTTATGCGGCTTAAGACTTACTAACTTAAATTTCTCGGCCTGTTTTTCTAAAACAGGCCTTTGTTGCCATCAGACCATTAAATTCCGAATCCGTTATTTCACACTCAGCGTTTCTAAAATCCTTTAATATCTTTAACATCTCTTGAAAATGCAAACTATGCTTCTTTTGCTGGTAGAACCTTTCTTCGATTGGAAATAAATGGGCCTCTAAAATATGGCTAGTGTCTTCAAATTGAATCACAGTTTTTAGTGACGAATAAGGCATATGTGAAGGCATTCGGTCTTTGAGAAATCCAATGTATCTCATAATTTTTGCCAGAATCGTTTTCATATTTATTTTCCATGAATCGACAAATTGGTAGTTATCCATGATCGTCCAATTATAAATACTTTGGATGATTGCATCCTGCATCCGAACTTTTCTAAGCAAAGGAACAGAATCACTTTCGTCATACTTTCCTAAAAAACGATATTCTGCTAGTAGATCAAATCTTGAATCGAACTCGATATCACCGGGCGCAAAAATTTCGCTTGCATCAATACCCATGTTTTTTAAAAATGGGGTTGATTTAAATTTTGTCGTCATCGATTTATGTTCCGGCAAAAGCACCTTCGACGACGATGCAGCAAGAAACGCATTTTCGATCAATTCCGCGCAGAAAATCGTATCTGCATCCAGCGAGCTCATGTGAAAGTCGTAAGGAATAGTGTGACCATGTCTACCAATGTACGAATTTGCTAAGTCAAAAGCGGCTCGTCCGGCATTTTCTGCAACTACGGAGTCTTGAAAACGAAATAGTACAACACGAGCTTCTTTCTGTTTCATCCATTCTTTAAATGGACTGATTTTTGTTCCGTATGGAATGAGTGCTTCAATTATTACTTTTTCGTTTTTTTCATTTAGCCCCAAAATAGCTAGATGGCTAAACTGCAGTTCCGTATCACCTATTCTGGCAATCATTCCACTCACATAGCTTTTTCCTCGAATCAGGAATAAGTCGCCAATCTTAAATTCCAAACTATCTACGTTTTTCATAAGCTGAGGAAACTCTCCACTTAAAACGTCGTCGCTAAACTGAGTTATTTTTTTCCTTTCGATTAGCCATTCGATCAGCATATCCTCCATAAAACGAATATATCGGGTTGATCGTCGTATATTCTGAAGACAGTCATAATTAAGCTTACCGGAAAGTGAAAGCTCGCGTTGTTTCTTTCGAACCATAAGCTGAATATGAAAAAGCTTCGCTAGGGTATCGTTGCCTTTTTCTTCTAAAGCTAATGACTCTGCATCTGTCTGCGGGAAAAAACTATCACTTTTTAGACGATCAATTTTATCTAATTTATCGGAAATAAATTCTACACATTTGTCGGGGTTTTTTAAATTAGTGTCGATTTGACTTATACTTTTAGCCACCTCATTCACAAAATTGAGTGGCTTAAAAATCATTGAGTTAATTTCAGTATGGGAATCATTGGCCCATACACTAGGAGCGGTCATCACTAAAAAAAGCATTGAGGCAATCTTCATATACTAGATATGATGAGTCAGTTTAGCTTAAGGAACAACCCATTTCGTCACGTTACGTCGTATATAAGAGGTTTCTATCTACTTTTCACAATGAGAATATCTGCGAGAACAACGAGACCAATCCCTATCAGTTGCAATGCCGACATTACTTCATTGAAAAAAAGGAAAGCCAACAACGTCGCCGTAATAGGTTCGATCATGACTAGGATACTTGCTTGGGGACCCGGGATACGTTGCAATCCCGCCAAGAATAAACTCAATGGCGCAATCGTTCCTACTATGCTTAAACCAAGAAACAACTGCAGATGAATAAACTCTGGTCCGACAAATTGTTCTAGCGTTGGTCTTTGCATAATCGCCAAACAAATCCCTGCAGAGAGCATCACATAAAAGCTCGAAGTCAGCGGATGAATATTCTTTTGAAAACGATCCGACAACATTACATAAACAGCATAAGTCATCGCAGCACCCACACCTGCGTAAACCCCAATTGCATTTTTTACTTCGAACCCATCTTTCAATAGCAAAAACATTCCAAACAACGCGATCAACAAAGCTATACCGACACGTTTATCGAACGGATGCTTGAAAACTACAACGGAACCTAAAAAAACAAACACGGGAAATGTAAACAACAGCATCGCGCTGATCCCAACACTAAGGTATTTGAAAGAGATAAAATAGAGACTGGAAAAAACTGCATACCCTACAACACCGAGCAGAATACACACGACAAATTGAGATTTAGAAACTTTAAAAAGATCAATTTTCTTTGTAATCTTTAAAACAAGAAAACACATACCAAGTATAGACGAAGCGAACAAAAAGCGAATAGATAAAACTGTACCTGCTTCTAGGCCCGCCTTTATGAAGAGTTTTCCGAAGATCCCGAGACTTCCGAAACAAACTCCTGCAAGTAAAATAAAAAAAACCCCAGTTAAAAAACCAGGGTTTCGATTTAAAACTTTAGACAAGGGAGCTAAATTCCTTCTTTGTGACGTTCTTCATCGTCTACATGCGACTGGATTCCACCTTTAAGAGACGGACGGTACGCAAGATGATTGATGTCATATGTAAAGTTTGTGCCACTTAAACCAGGAGTTTGCCATTCAGGTCCTAAACGAATCGCATCGACTGGGCAGGCTTCTTCACAAAAACCGCAGAATACACAACGTAGAATGTCGATCTCATAGGCGATTGGAAATTTCTCAACCTTAGGATCTGGATTTTCGTCGGCAGTGATCTTGATACATTCCGCTGGGCAGTTTGTTGCGCATAACATACACGCCGTACAACGGATATTACCATCCTTTTTCACCGTAAGAATGTGATTACCTTTGAAGCGTGAGCTATACTCGTACTTTTCTTCTGGGTAATTTAACGTCACCATTTGCTTTTTTGATACGAGATTCTTAAGCAAGTGCTTAAGAGTGATACCTAAACCAGTTACAATTCCTGGAAGGTACCATTTGCTGGATTGTCCGGCTTTTTGAACAACGCTCATAATGAACCTCGCTTAAATACGAATTCGTTCTTTTTTCTGTTCTCTAGCATGACTTGGTCTTGGCGACGTTTGTTTTCTAGGAACGCTGGCTTTTCAATTTGTGCCATTGGAACAGTTAAGTTTTTTCCAGACATCAAAATTGCCGTTTCCGTCAATGTTAAAGCTTCATGAATAACGGTTGTTGCCCGTTTGAATTTTTGCTCCATACCCATAGCATTTACAAACGTTCCTTCTTTTTCAACGAACGTTTTTAAAGGAACGATAGAAACTTTAGAATTTAGATTTAACAACGCTTCAACTTTCGCAGCACCTAACCATACCAAATGTTCAGCTTGCGCGAATAATTTAACGTGAGTTTCTAAATTATCAAACACCCCTCTGTTTTCAGGGCCTGCCACGATCAATGTTTTAATTGATTTGTTTTTTAGTCCTGCTTCCAAATCACCCCAAACGCCTTTGATTTGGTGCTTTTCAAGAACTTGCAACAAACCTTTAGTATTAGGATTTTTATCACCGCGAAGTAATAAACCGTCAAATGAATCGAAAGATTCTTTGTTGTTCACCCAGTGGTAGATTTTAGAAATTCCAAATTCTTTTACCATCGAGCTTACCATCGCTTCGTATTCTTCAACCGTATATTGTCCTGTTAAAACGACTGCAACTTGATCTTTTTTCGCTTTGATTTCTTTGTGTAATTCTTTAGCTAAAGCACCCGGCGCCATTTCAGTTTGCACGCCATTTTGACGAACGATACCTGTTGTGAAACGGTTGTCTTTATTCAAGAACTTATAGATGTCGCGACCTTCATCACACATCCAGTGACCATTTACTTTTTCGTTATACACTGGTTTTACACGGAAGAAGCCTTCTTTATTGAAGTACACTTTAACGTTACAGCCAGTTGAACACCCATTACATACAGTTTCTGAATCCTTTAAATACCAAACGCGTTGGCGGAAGCGGAAATCTTTAGACGTCAACGCACCTACCGGGCAGATGTCCACTGTGTTTAATGAATATTTATTATCCAATTTCTTACCTTCAACAGTACCGATCTCTGAACGATCGCCGCGATTGAAAATACCTAGTTCAGAAGTTTTAGACACTTCGTCTGTAAAACGAACGCAACGTGAACACAATACACAGCGTTCAGAATCTAGAACCACTGTTGGACCTAGATCTACGACTTTGTGTTTTTTAACTTTGTGTTCAGCCATTTCTGGATCGTATTTACCGAACTCCATGTACTGTTCTTGCAAGCCACACTCACCGGCTTGGTCACAGATAGGGCAATCCAAAGGATGGTTGATCAAATGGAAATCTAATACCCACTTAACACCGTCTTTAATTTTTTCTGATTTGTTTGTAACTTTCATACCCTCAGTCACCACAGTATTACATGCGATTTGTGGACGTGGGTTACCTTCAATATCACAGATACACAGACGGCACACGCCGGCTACGCTTAATCCTGGATGATAACAATAATGGGCGATAGGCTCTTCTGTCTTGTAGAAGGCCTCCATAATTGTTTGACCTTCTTTTACTTCGACTTCTTTTCCATTAATGGTGCATTTGGGCATAGAAGCTTCCTCTCACTTTTGAACGACCTTCACGAACGTAGAATTCAAATTCATCTCTAAATTTAGTTACAAAACTTAATACTGGTAATGCCGCCGCATCAGAAAGAGCGCAGATCGTACGACCTTTCATATTATCAGCAACCTTTACTAATAGATCGATATCTTGCAAACGACCCTTACCTTCTAGGATTGAGTGAACGATTTTATTTAACCAACCCGTTCCTTCACGGCACGGAGTACACTGACCACATGATTCGTGGTGATAGAAGTGCATTAATACACCCAACATATCGACCATACATTGTGAATCATCGATGACGATTACGGCGCCAGAACCCAACATCGTTCCCATTTGCGCTAGGCATTCGTAATCTAAAGTAGCCTTCATCGCTTCTTCAGCTGTTAGAACCGGAGCTGATGAACCACCAGGGATAACCGCTTTTAATTTACGGCCTGGCTTCATTCCGCCACCTTCGTTGTTGATTAGATCATTCAATGAATAACCTAAATTCACTTCGTAGTTACCTGGCTTACGAACGTTACCACTTAACGAGAACAACTTCGTACCTGGAGATTTTTCAGTACCGAACTTCTTGTAAGCAGCGGCGCCATCACGAATTATGTATTTAACAGCCGCTAATGTCTCTACGTTATTAACGATAGTTGGCTTTTGTAAGTAGCCTTTAACTGCGGGGAATGGCGGTTTTAATTTAGGCTGACCTTTTTGACCTTCTAAAGATGAAATCAAACCAGTTTCTTCACCACAAATGTACGCTCCCGCTCCACGGTACACATCCATATCATGATCAAAACCAGAACCTAAAATATTCTTACCAAGCAAGCCAGCTTTGTACGCTTCTTGTACAGCTTGTTCTAAAACTTCAACCGGGTAGTAGTATTCACCGCGAACGTAGATATAGCTTTTCTTTGAACCAACAGCGAACGCAGAGATGATCATACCTTCGATTAATTGGTGAGGCGCACGTTCCATCATTAAACGATCTTTGAATGTGCCTGGCTCGCCTTCATCGGCATTACATACTAGGTAACGAGGTTCATTATTTTTCGGCAAGAAACTCCATTTCATACCTGTCGAAAAACCGGCACCACCGCGACCACGCAAACCAGAATTCTTAACTTCGTCGATGATGGCTTGAGGTTGCATTTTTAAAGCTTTCGCCAAATTGACATAGCCACCATGTTTTTTGTAGCCATCTAAAAAGCGAAATTCATCTAAATGGTAAAATTCCGTTAGTAATTTTGTTTCCATTACTTCATCCCTCGAAGAATATTCATTGCTGATTCTGGAGTTAAACTTTCATAGTATTTATCATTCACTTGCATCATAGGTGCAGTTCCACATGAACCCAAACATTCAACACGTGATACAGAGAAACGACCATCCGCAGTCACTTCGCCTAACTTCACACCTAGCTCGTGACAAATATGGTTTGTTAACTCACGACCACCTTCAAGAGCACAGGAAATATTCGTGCACACTTGAACATGATGTTTACCTACAGGAACCTGGTTGAACATAGTGTAGAACTTGAACACTTCGTTGATTTTGCTCACAGGAATATCCATAACTTGTCCTAAGTGATGAATAACCGCTGTTGTAATAAAACCTTTGTTCTCTTTCTGCGCCACGTACAGAGACGGAATAATCGCCGACTCTTTGGTTTCATAGCGAGCCAATTCTTTTTTGACTTCCGCTAAACCTTCTGTAGACAGTTGAAATGTAGCTTTCGCAGTTTCTAACATTGAATCCCTCTTTAATTTTTTTATCTATCTAATTCACCAGCGATAACGTTCATACTGGCTACTGTGGCAATCGCATCGGCTAACATCGTTCCTTTAACTACTGAAGGGAATGATTGGTAGATTGCGAAGCATGGTGGACGACATTTCAAACGATATGGGTTTGCCGAACCATCACTTACTAAGTAGAAACCAAGCTCGCCATTTGCTGCTTCTGTTGCATCATAAACCTCACCCACAGGTGGACGTAAGCCTTTAATCACAAGCATGAAGTGATTCATTAAGCCTTCGATATTTCCGTATACGTCTTTCTTTTCAGGAAGAACGATACCTTTATCGCGAACTGTGTAATCACCACTTGGAACATTCTTGCAAACTTGTTCAATGATACGAATAGATTGCTTCATCTCTTCGATACGAACTAAGTAACGGTCATAAATATCACCACTGGTTCCAACCGGAACATCAAAATTCAAACCGTCGTAGCCGTAATAAGGAGATGTTTTACGTAAATCTAAATTTACGCCGCACGCTCTTAACAATGGACCTGTGTAACCCCAAGAAATCGCTTCCGCCGCAGAAACAGGAGCTACACCTTGAGTACGTTTGATAAAGATTTTATTTGAAATGAATAAACGATCGATTTCATCAACCGCTGCACGCATTTCTTTACAGAATGCCATCACTTCATCGAACCAACCGTCTGGCGCGTCCTGAGCCATACCACCGATACGAGTCATCGACACAGTTAAACGAGCACCACACAGACGTTCAAATAAAGTGTACACTTTTTCACGGTACGTGAATAAGTGGAAGAATGCGGTTAAAGCACCTAAATCCACACCGCCCGTACCAACAGAAATAATATGATCGATGATACGAGACAGTTCGCACAGAATCACACGCATCGCTTGCGCTTTAGGTGGAATTTCAATTCCTAAAAGACGTTCAACTGTTTTGCAGTAACCAACATTGTTCATTGGCGCCGAACAGTAGTTCAAACGATCCGTGTAGGGGATAACCTGGTTGTACGGATGAGTTTCCGCCATTTTTTCAAAACATCGGTGAAGGTATCCGATTTCGCAATTCGCACGAACAATCGTTTCACCATCAAGTTCAGCCATTACACGAAGAGTTCCGTGCATCGCTGGATGTGAAGGACCAATGTTTAATGGAACTAAATTTTCATTTAATACATCACCACGTTCATCACCGTCGTTGTCGAAGTGAATTGGTAGCACATCAGTGCAATGTTGCTGACGATCCGCTTCGTAGTCTTTGCGAAGGGGATGCCCTTGGAACTGATGATGAGTTAAGATTTTTCTTAAATTTGGGTGACCTTGGAAACGAATACCAAACATGTCGTAGGCCTCGCGTTCAAACCAGTCAGCCCCTTTCCAAACTTTAGTTGCCGTTTCAACGTGTTCACCTTCAGCCAGCTGAGTTTTCACACGCAAACGACGACCATCACGAGAGGCAAATAAATGATAGATCACTTCAAAACGTTTCTCGCGATTTGGATAATCCGCACCGCAAACATCCATCAAGAAATCAAATTTTTGATTTAATTTTAAATGGCGAAGAACAGGAATCACGTCTTCTTTTGGAATTTCTAAAACATCATCACCAAAAGAATGTGAAAAACGATATTGGTTCGTTTTAAAATGTTTATCTAAATCATTTTTTAATTCATCGATTCTGTTCATGTGTTCGATCCTGCTTGGATAAGATTAGATTCGTATGGGTTTTTCCAGTTATCGCGCCAAGGACGTGGCTGATTAGTTGCGATCATTCGCTGAAGTAACATGATACCATCCAAAACCGCTTCAGGAGTCGGAGGACAACCGGGAACATACACATCAACAGGAATTACTTTATCTGCGCCTTGTAGCACGTGATACGCGCGGTAGAAACCACCAGAACTTGCACAAGCCCCCATAGAAAGAACATATTTCGGTTCTAACATTTGTTCGTAAATACGAACCAAAATTGGCGCCATTTTTTCTGTGATTGTACCCGCAACAAGAAGCAAGTCTGCTTGGCGGGGACTGAAACGAACAACTTCCGCACCGAAGCGAGCTAAGTCATAACGTGGACCCATCACACTCATCAATTCGATACCACAACAAGCCGTACCGTATGGAAGTGGCCACAATGCATTTTTTCTGCCCCAGGCAACGATCGCGTCCAATTTTGTTGTGAACGCAAAAGAACGTGACATTTCGTCAATACTTTTATCGGCCATATTTTCACCTCGTTTTCATCTAGACATATAATGGTTACTTTATAATTTCCACTCTGACAACCGGATTATTCGCAGTAGTTCATTTGTAAAACTGCAGGCTTAGCTTCACACATGCCACTCGAAAAATGGCGATGAAAACAACTCTCACTTCGTCACTAAAAACCCAACGCAAACTGCCTCAAAATTTTGCATTTGCTCAAAATTTTCGCAAATTTTCTTAGACAAACCCACAAATCCGAACTTTAATAGAACTCGACTTTGATCTTACACTAAAAAACGCGAGAACATGGGTGTTCTCGAGGTAGATCAATGCACAAGGAGGGTTCAATGAAGGCTCTATTTTTAGTAGCAGCTATCGCAACGGCTATGCCTGGTTTCGCACAAACCGAGGACGCCAAACAAATCAATTATCTGGTAAAATTCAAATCGACGAGCGCTCTGCAAGCCGCTTTGAAAAAATCAGTTATGGGTACGTCGATCAACAAAGATCAAAAAATCGAAATGGTCACAGAACAAATGGTACTCGTATCTGGCAAAAATGCCGCTACCGCCCCGTTGTTAAAAAATCAAAACGTAGAGTATATTCAGCCTGACTATGAATTGAGCCTTATTGAAACATACAAGGCCGAAGGCAAAGACCAAAAAGCTCAAGTTATGGACTATTTGATTAACAACCCACAGCTTTTAGCAAAAGCAAAAGGTGATAATCCCATCGTCCCAAACTCTCCCCTTTCCAGAAACGCTCGTGATCCGCTCGTAAACAAACAATGGGGCATGCTGGACATGGGTGCAGATCAGGTTTGGGCAAAAGCTAAAAACAATAAAACGATTATCGTTGCCGTTATCGACTCTGGGGTCGACTATACTCACCCTGATTTGATCGCCAACATGTGGAGAAACCCGGGAGAAACCGGAATCGATGCGCAAGGAAAAGACAAATCCAAAAACGCTCGTGATGACGATGGCAATGGTTACATCGATGACGTAGTTGGTTATGATTTTGCGGCTAACGATGCCCTTCCGTATGATAAATCGACTCCAACGTGGCAGCTATTTTTGGGCGGCGGAAATCCAGGCCACGGGACTCATTGTGCTGGCAACGTAGCGGCTCGTGGGAATAACGGTGTCGGAATTTCTGGAGTGGCCCCGAACGCCCAAATTATGGCGCTTCGCTTTATTTCTGAAAAAGGCACAGGCGTTACCTCAGCGGCTATCAAATCTATCCGATATGCGGTTGATAACGGTGCTAAAGTATTAAATAACTCATGGGGTTCAATGGGCGAAAATCCATCTGAAGGCCCAGCAAACAAAGCCCTTCGTGAAGCGATTCAGTATGCTGATTCAAAAGGCGTGTTGTTTGTTGTCGCGGCTGGGAACGGATTCCAAGGAAAAGGCTACAACAATGACACCGCAGCTCGGCCGGCCTACCCTGCAAGCTATCCGTACTCAAACATTATCAGTGTGGCTGCGATTGATGTGAATGACAATTTAGGTAAATTTTCAAATTGGGGTTTAAAGACAGTTCACATCGGCGCACCTGGCGTAAAAATTTACAGCACGGTCGTCGGTGGAAAGTATTCTGACCAACCCATTCCTTTCTTAGCCGTTTGGGAAGGAACCAGTATGGCAGCGCCTCACGTCGCCGGCGCGGCGGCACTTTATTGGGCTCAAAATCCAAATAAAACAATGGCTGAAGTTAAAGACGCTATTTTGAAATCCGCAGTACAAATCCCAGCCCTACAAGGCAAAGTGGCGAGCGGTGGTAAGTTAAATTTAGTAAACCTAATGAAGTACTAAACGCAATTATTGCCCACGTCGTTTGGATCAATTTATAAAATAAAAAAAGCCCTCCTTATAGAGGGCTTTTTATTTGTTTAAGTTTTAAATTTAAACTTACGGAACTCTGATTTTAACATTCGTTTTTGAACCGATCGAACCAGACACCAACAGCACGCCGCGGAAGTTGTTAATCTTTCTAACGTTACCTTCAACTTTTAAAATTCCACGGAAGTTATCCACTGATTCCAAGTTTCCTTTTACTTCTAAAACACCACGGTAATTGTTGATTTCACCAACCTCTGCGCTTAGACAACCTAATCCACGGTAATTAGCAATGACGCCAATTTCTTTAGAATCAATTAGCGACAGGGCGCGTGCATTATTGATTTCATTTATAGATTGCGCACTTGCACGCAACAACAACGCACGAACATTGTTGATTCTCGAAATACTATTAATGTTATTCAAAATCAAAATACCACGATGATTGTTAACGCTAACTTGTTCTTTGTTTTCTACTTTTACGATACCGCGGGTATTGTTGATAACGGAGCCACTCGAAGCTGGAATAATACTCATTTTGATTTTTGCCAAATCAGCACAGCTGATTTTCATACCATGAACACTACCATCTTCATCAGCATCAACGATATCTTTTGTATCGTTGTCGTCTCTATCATCACAGCTACCACCACCTTTAGGTCCATCTTTAGGCCCGTCTTTAGGTGGAACGATTACAGGCGGCTTCACCGGGTCGACAGAACCAACATCTGCCGGTGGTGGATCTTGTACATCACTTTGATCATCAGATTGATCACCAGATTGATCATCGGAAATATCTACTAAATCGGTGGTGCCATTGGCCGCCACTTTTCCAAGGTCCTGAGATTCTAATCCGATCGCCCCGCTTTGACCGCAGTTCTGAAATGAGACAATCATTACAACCGACAACAATATATACAGAATTTTACTCTTAAAGGACATTAGAACCCCCATATAAAATGAGGGTGCAAATACAAAACCGAGCGGTTGACGGTTATTTTTATCTACGCCGTCAATCCAGACTACAGTGAAAAAAGTCTAAACGCTTTTAACTTTTCCGTAGCATTTCGAAACGGTAGTTACTCTTTATTTATACGCCGGAATTCCCGTTATGTGTTCACCTAAAACCAAACGATGAATGTCTTCCGTTCCTTCATACGTGTTAACGCTTTCTAAGTTTAACATGTGTCGTGCACATTGGTATTCAAACGTAATTCCGCTAGCTCCTAAAATATCCCGGCACATTCGAGCATGCTTAAGAGCATTAGAAACATTATTCATCTTAGCCATTGAAATTTGCTGAGGCGTACATTCGCCTTTATCTTTTAATCGTCCTATTCTGAGCGCTAACGTTTGCGCCAAGGTAATATCTGTTAACATCTCGACAAGTTTTGCTTGCACTAACTGAAAGCCACCAATCGGCTTGTCGAATTGAATTCGAGTTTTCGCATAATTTACGGCCTCATCATAGCATGCCATCGAGGCCCCAATAACGCCCCAAGAAATACCAAAACGCGCGTTATTCAAACATGCGAATGGTCCTTTTAGTCCTTCAACATTTAATTTATTCTTCGCGGGTACGCGGCAGTCTTCAAATATCAATTCGCTGGTCACAGATGCCTTAAGTGAAAACTTTTTTTCGATATTTCTGACTTTAAATCCTTTCGAGTCACGATCCACCACAAGTCCGATGACTTTACCCCGCTCATCTCGGGCCCATACGATGGCGAGGTGACTCATGCCACCGTTTGTGATCCACATTTTTGAGCCGTTCACTACGTATTCATTGCCGTCTTTTATTGCAGTTGTGCGCATGCCGGCTGGGTTACTTCCAAAATCAGGTTCAGTTAAACCGAAACAACCGATCCATTCACCCTTGGCCATTTTAGGAAGATACTTTTGCTTAAGCTCTTCGCTGCCAAATTCAGCAATTGGAAACATACACAACGCACCTTGTACACTGACAAACGAACGAATACCGCTGTCCGCCCGCTCTAACTCTTGCATGATTAATCCGTAGGCGGTGTAGCTCACACCGGCGCATCCATAACCCTGAATGGTCGAACCTAAGGTTCCTAACTCAGCTAAACCGGGTATAAGCTCTTTCGGGAAAACGCCCTTTTCATAATCATCTGCAATTCTAGGCATGATTTCTTTATTGACGTATTGACGGACGGTGTCTCGAATCAAAATCTCGTCAGATGAGAGTTCACTTTTTAGGTCCAAAAAATCTACTGCTTCAAAAGCTTTCACTCTATGCCTCCCATAGTTATCGCTGGTCTAAAAATATTGGTTTTAGCCGGACGGAATTCATGTTACGTCTTTTCCCATGAACATCAATAATTTTGTTATCTCGGTAGCTACTGTCAATGGAAGCGGATCTCAATCTGCGAACAACATTCTACTTAAATCTTTATTTCGCATGGGTATTCCCGTTGGCGGCAAAAACGTATTCCCTTCTAACATTGCCGGCTTACCTACATGGTTCTGGATCCGCGCCGATGAAAAAGGCTTCGTAGCTCGTCGTGAACATGCCGACATATTCGTCGCAATGAACCCTACGACGTTGAAAGAAGATCTTAAAACTGTAAAAAATGGTGGCTACTTCATCTACAATTCTGATTTAGGCATCAAACCGGAATTGACGCCGGAACTTCAAGACGTTCAATTAATCCCAATTTCATTCAAACCACTCGTCGATAAATCGACGGATTCTATTAAAATTAAAAAACTTGTCATTAACATGGTTTACGTAGGCGTGATCGCGCACCTTTTAGGAATTGATGTTCCTACATTGAATGAGACTATTGCTGATCAATTTGATGGTAAAGAATCTGTTATTGAAGTGAACCGTAAAGCCTCTGAAATTGGTTTTGCGTACGCACAAGAAAACATCAAAATTCCATTCCTGTTTAAAGCCGAGAAATCGGACCGAAATAAAAACAAAATCATGATGGATGGCAATGCCGCAGGTGCACTTGGTTGGTTATTTGGCGGTTGTACATTTACAGCGTGGTACCCGATTACACCATCAAGTTCGATCGTGGAAAACTACATCAAATTTGCCAACAAATATCGCAAAGACGAAAATGGAAAAAATAAATTTGCCGTTGTTCAAGCTGAAGATGAACTATCAGCGATGTGTATGGTCATCGGTGCCGGCTGGTCTGGCGCTCGCAGTATCACAGCAACGTCTGGCCCAGGTTTGAGCTTGATGGCAGAATCCGCAGGCTTTTCATATTTTACAGAAATTCCAACTGTAATCTGGAATGTTCAACGTATGGGTCCTTCAACTGGTATGCCGACACGTACGGCGCAAGGTGATTTGCTGTCGTCAGTTTTCCTTTCTCACGGAGACACCAAACATCCATGTTTAATTCCGGGAACAATCAAAGAATGTTTCGAATTCGGTCAAACTGCATTTGATGTGGCCGAGCGATTACAACAATTGGTCATTGTACTTAGCGATTTAGATTTAGGTATGAACTTATGGATGGAAGAAAAATGGGATTACCCAGAAAAGCCATACGATCGTGGTAAAGTCTTAACAGCGGCCGATTTAGAAAAGGTAACTCAGTTCGAACGTTATGCCGACATCGATGGTGATGGTATCGCCTACAGAACTTTGCCGGGTACAAAAAGCGATAAAGCGGCGTACTTCACTCGCGGTAGCGGACACAATCGTCGTGCCGCCTATACTGAGAAAAGTGAAGAGTACCTATACATAATCGACCGTTTAGCGAAAAAATGGCAAACGGCTAAGACCTTTGTTCCCTCTCCCGTGTTCTGTGATTCAAAAAATTTGAAATCTGTAGAGTTACCCGCAGGTAGGTCTGTCAAATCGGTTTGCAAAAACAAATTTGGAATTTTGGCCTACGGATCTAGCGATATGTCGGTAAAAGAAGCGATGTATTTGTTTGATAAACAAAATCTGAACTTTGATTACTGCCGTGTTCGTGCCGTACCATTCAATGACTCTGTTTCAGAATTTATTAAATCTCACGAGCGCGTGTTCGTCGTTGATCAAAATCGCGATGGACAAATGTTCGAACTATTAAAAATGGAAATGCCAGAGACTGCATTACATTTAAGTTCAGTGAAACACTATGATGGTACCCCTATCACAGCCGACACTATCGTTAAAAATATCAAGTCAATCATCGGAGATGCCATATGAGCACCGAAACAGCAGTAACACCAAAAACAACGAACAAAGTCGGTCTTGAAAAGAAAGACTACGCCGGCGGCCCGTCCACTTTATGTACTGGCTGCGGTCACGATTCGATTTCTGCACATATTATGAGCGCGACGTTTTTGAATGGCACCCACCCTCATGACATAGCAAAAATGTCAGGGATTGGTTGCAGCTCAAAAACTCCGGCTTATTACATTTCAAAATCGTTCGGTTTCAATTCGATGCATGGTCGCATGGCCCCAATTTCAACGGGCGCAAAGGTCGTCAATGGCCAAATAAAACTTATCGGTATGAGCGGTGATGGTGACACGGCAAGTATCGGTTTAGGTGGTTTTGCTCACCTGATTCGAAGAAACGTAGAGATGTGTTACTTGGTTGCAAACAATGGCGTTTACGGTTTAACCAAAGGTCAATTCAGCGCAACGGCAGATAAAGGTGCCAAACAAAAAAACGGCGCTTACAATCCATTCGACACAATCGACATCTGCTCGATGGCATTAGACCTGGGCTGCACATTTGTAGCGCGCTCATTTTCCGGTGATGCCAAACAACTAGTGCCGTTATTACAAGCGGCCATGAAACACAAAGGCACTGCCGTCATCGATATCATTTCCCCATGTATCACATTCAATAATCACGACGGTTCAACAAAGAGCTACACCTATGTTCGCGAACACGATATCAGCTTGCAAGAACTTGGCATCATTCAACCGATGGATGAAATCAAAGTCGACTACGCCGAAGGCGCACGTCAAGCAGTGCAATTGCCAGATGGTTCAACACTGACTCTAAAAAAGTTAGCTAAACAGGAACTAGACATTACCGACCGTTACGCCGCAATGAGACTGCTCAACGAAAGCAAAAAAACAAATGATATCTTAACGGGGCTATTCTACATCGATTCAAAATCTGAATCGCTAAACGACACCCTCAACTTGGTCGAAGGCTCATTAGCATTCCTAAACGAAAAAGAACTAAGACCCACAAAAACCCAATGGAACGAAATCTTATCTGATTTCGTCTAGCATCACCAAAAAGGCTCCGACCTCGGAGCCCCAAAACTACAAAACCATCAATCCGACGGTTGGGCGTGGCTAAAATTCTAGAAGTCAGGATTTAGCCGGGATTTTTCATAGATCCCAA
>DDVI01000067.1 GCA_002345205.1 Bdellovibrionaceae bacterium UBA2316
ACAACTTTCCAAAATTTCTCCTCCACAAGTGAAGAGAAAGTTTGTCCATAAAAAGGACCTCCTTTCTATCTTCATCACCATAGTGGAAAATCAAAATAAGGAAGTAAATAAAAAGTACTTCTATAACAAAACAGATATTTGAAGAAATAAAGAAAAAACACCTCGCAGAATCAAATTTATTGAATCTGAAACACTAGCCATGTCTTTTTTGCTATACAAAATGAAGACAATTTCTAAACTTCAAGTTTTACTATAAGATCTGTACAAATTAAGAATTCAAAAGGAAAAAGAAATGAAAAATTTGTTTTTTTTAATCTTGTTAGTCTCCACAAGTTCATTTGCAAAACGTTCAGAAATTAATTGCACAGGAGTAGACTCTACCAATCGAAGTCTATCGATAAAAATTCAGGAAGATTCACTTGTTGTGTCATACACAAATGGTGGTCTAGGTACTAACGGGCAAAAACCCGATTACACCATTTACAAATATAATGATTATTTTCATGTGAGTGAATTTTATGCTATTCAAAATTCAAATACTCCGCTTTTTCAATTTCATATTAAGATAGTTATTTCTAAACAATACGGCGGATATTCATATGCGGAATTTTTTACAGATGGTAAATACGACTTGTTTAAGAAACGCGGATCTGCAAAAATTGTCTGCAAATAAACTAAATCGGGCTAACTAAAAATTAGGAATCGAATGATTAGATTTCAATTTCTTGTCCGAAAAAAACAGTAGTTTTTGATAAAGATAAGATTAAGTTCGGTAGTTTTCCGAGAATCGGTCAGATAGGGTCCTGGCTCTGTTTGGCTGTATACATACACTCAGTTTTAATCAACACATTAAATAGGAATGCTCAGCAAAGCGGGCATTCCTATTTTGAAAATGAATTTCATACTCTTTAACTGCTTTGGCTATGGTGGCTCCCCTCATTTTAAAATGCTTGGCAATTTGCGGCTGCGTCAGTCCCTCAATCCAATACAGACGGGCTAACTCTTCTTAATTCGGCTTTTCTTTCTTCCACTGAACCTTATAAACACGTCCTATGCTTAACTCGGTTGGTTTGACTATATTAGCTTCGGGCCTGCTGGTGTCTATTGCTAAATGGAGCATTATTGGCGAATTTTAGGGCCTGGCACCTTATTAGGCGACGGATTGTTTGCGGGATTCTTGCGAAATAGCGCCGTGAACTTCGAGTGGTAGATCCAAACCTCGGATTTTTTGTAGGCCTAGATTTGTGAATTTTGAGCGGTGCTTAGGATTCACTTTGTTTAGAAAGTGCGAGCTGACGACTAAGCCGACTTGATTGTCTTTACATAGGCCTTCTAGGCGTGCCGTAACGTTCACGGGATCTCCGATGATCGTGTACTGTAGCTTATCCTTTGAGCCAATAGAGCCAAGAATTACCGTACCTTCATGAAGACCGATACCTAACTGGATTTTTGGTAAATTCTTTTTTCTTAATTTGATGTTCGTTTGGTTCAGTTTAATGTGCATATCGAACGCGGCCTTAAGCATATTTTCGTACACTTGGGGTGATCCTTCTTCGATTGCGTAAGCTAGGATGCCGTCTCCAATGAACTTGTCCACCACAATGCCATTTTCTACGAATACTTCGATCATATCCGAGAAATATATATTTAATAGATCCACTACATCTTGAGGTTTTAGCTGTGATGATAGCGTTGTAAAGTTTCTGATATCTGCCATCATGATAGCGACTTTCTTGGAGTCACCAGAATATGAATACGTCGATTCTTCCTGAGTTAGGATATCTTGTGCCACTGAATCGGATACAAATGAAGAGAAACCTTTCAGTAAGCGTCCCTTTTTCACCAAGGTGTCAGATAAGCGATTCATTAAGTTGAAAACCACTGAAAAGAAGCCCGAATTCATCGTATTAGAGCGGAATTTGAAATTTTGCGATTGGATAGATTGTAAATGGCATTCAACTTCTTTTGATAAGATTAGATTTTTATAGAAATCAAAGTAGAAGATCACCATTTGCCAAACAATCACTACGCCGGTTAGGTACAGAAATTTTTCCTTTTGTTCCGCCATCATTTGCTCTGGATCTTCCCAGCCTGCTTGACGGATGAACATCAATGAAAAGTAACTTCCGAAAAACAAGACAATTCCAATTACGGGAATGATCTTGTTTTTTTGCTCGATAGCCCAAAGCTGAAATAAATTCTGATTTGAAATAGATTCTTTGAAAACTCGTTTGCGAGTTATAAATAGTAGTTCAGTTTCAATCCACTGCCACGTAGTGACCAGGATCATCGACATGCATATCCACAAGAACATTTTTATCGCATCAGCATTTGGGCTGATGTCAGATAGATATTTGTCATATATAGATGAGTTAAAATAAAAATTTAAAAAGTGAATTGCTAAGAATGTAATTGGAAGCAAGTTTACCGTTAACGATTTAGACAGCAAAGCTTTCGGCCATTTTTTAATAGCGTAGAAAAAACCAAACAGAGTCAGCACTTGAATCATTAGTACGGTCACTGCGAACTGTGTAGCTACGCGGCAACCGAAAATAAAGCCATGTTCTTGCATTATAGGGCATACATTGACGCCAAAATACGAAAGCACCGGAATCAGTGCTAGGTGCGAGCAGATGAAGAAGAGAAAGCTGATGAGAGTGAACTTCTGAATTCGCATGCCATTACTATCGGTAGACCTTTGTAAAGCATTACTGAATTCTGCTATGTTTTAAGAGTCACACGATGTTTGGGATCGGCGACTCAGGAAAACTTGAATTTTAGGAAGGAATTGACTCTTTTTGAGCCACATTTTCTGTTTTCTCCGCAGTTGCCGCAGGTAAGATAGACGTTTCTTCGATCGGAATATTGAGCCACTGTGCAAATGCTTCACGCGCCTTCTTAATCTGAAGGTCTTTCTTGGCCTTTTTATCAAACTTCTTGCCGATCATACCTTCGATGGGCGGAAGCAATCCAAAGTTAATATTTGTGGGCTGGAAGTGCTTGGCACGGGTTTCGTCAGTTATAGCTTCCAAAATAGAACCCATTGCTGACGCACGCGGAGGGTAAGACGGCTCGTGACCGTTAATTTTATCATCCAAAAACTTAGCAACAAGGGCGCCCGTGCACGTCGATTCAAAGTAACCTTCAACGCCGGTGATTTGACCTGCAAAAAATAACCAAGGGTCTTTACGACTAGAAAGATCTTTATTTAAAAGTGATGGCGTATTGATAAACAGATTGCGATGGATACTGCCGAGTTTCAAAAACTCAGCGTTCTCTAGACCTGGAATCGTACGGAAAAGGCGAACTTGTTCACCGTATGTCATACGCGTCTGAAAGCCGACCATATTGAATGCAGTACCTTCTTTGTTATCTTGGCGTAATTGAACAATCGCGTACTCGTCGCGTCCAGTTTTAGGGTTTGGCAGGCCCACTGGCTTCATTGGACCGAAACGAGGAGTTTGCAGTCCGCGCTCTACCATCGCTTCAATAGGCATGCAGCCTTCGAAGTAACTTGTTTTCTCGAACTCTTTTGGTTCTACTTTTTTTGCGGCTTCGATTTCGCGAACGAAATTCCAATACTGTTCTTTGTTGAACGGGCAGTTGATATAATCAGGAGTGCCTTTATCGTAGCGATCGGCTTTCCAGCAGATATCCATGTTGATTGAATCCACGTCGATAATCGGAGCAATCGCATCGAAGAAATAAAGGAAATTTCCACCAAAGTGTTCTTGCATAGAGGTCGCTAACGAAGGCGCTGTTAAAGGACCTGTCGCAATAACTAATGGACGAGGCAATTGATCTAGGCTGTTGATCATCTCGTCATGAACTTTGATATTAGGATTTGATTTTACTAACTGGTCCATGCCCGAAGAAAAACGTTCGCGATCTACGCTCAATGCTTGGCCGGCAGGTACTGCATTTGCTTTTGCTGTTTTTAAAATAAATGAATTTAGCTTTTCCGCTTCCCATTTCAATTGATGAGGAGCGCTGCCTTCGGATTGTGAACCGAATGAGTTCGAGCAAACGATTTCTGCTAATTTAGGTGATTTATGAGCCTCAGAGAAATGCTTAGGTTTCATTTCGTATAAATGTACAAAATACCCACGTGAAGCTAGTTGCAAAGCACACTCAGACCCGGCTAAACCGCCACCTACAACATAAATTTCTTTTTTACTTGAAGCCGTCATAAATTCTTTATAACCTCGCCGGGAAGATGGATGAAATCGACTATAAGACCAAATTTAAAGTCAGTAGCCAGGTTCTACAGAGCTTGTTTGAGAATGGCAAGAGCCCATTGTCAGAGCATTTCCTGCGCTGGAAGCTTTGGTCTAGATGGAAAGAGTTAATGGGCGACGGTATCGCCGAAAACTCGGAACCCGTCGGTTACTATCAGAAAAAGCTCTACATCTTTGTAAAAAATTCAAGTGTCATGCACCACATGTATTTTTTGAAAAAGAACATGATTCTAAAAATCAAAAAAGAATTCCACCCATCATTCGTGGATGAAATCATTTTCACACTAGATAAACGAAGCGTCCCAAGAGAAAGCATCCAATCCGAATCCCTAAAAGAAAACATAGACAAAATCCTCCAAAGAGACACTGAAGACTAATTAAAGTGCCAGGCCCTAAAATTTCCCACTCCCTTTCATCCGATTTGAACGGTTACTTAATGTCTAGGAAATTTTAGGGCCTGGCACTCTAATTAAGGTCGCCGAATTTGTCTTTGATTTTTTTGATTAGGCGCGCTTCCATTTGGCGGACGGCTTCGCGGGTGATGCCGTATTTTTCGCCGATTTCTTGGAGGGTTAGAGGTTCTTCATTTAGGAGCCGCTCGTGTAGGATTATTTTTTCACGTTCCGAAAGACCCGGTTCTAATTCAGAGACTTTGCTTTGCAAAAGCTTGATCATTTCTTCTCGGGCTAGAGTGTCTTCCATTGATTCAGTCGATGATTGTTGGAAGGCACCCAGGGTGGGTGAGTCGTCACCATCTACTGGTCGGTCTAAGCTAACGTCACGGCCGCTGAGTCTTTGCGCCATGATTTTGATTTCTTCCTCTGGAATGCCTAAACGTTCTGAAAGTTCGTGCAAGTTTTGTTCATTTGATAAAGCTTCTAGATTGTTTTTTTCTTTTTGCAATTGATAGAAAAGTTTTCTTTGGTTTTGAGTCGTTCCGATTCGAACCATAGAGTATTGGCGCATTAAGTATTCTTGAATGTAGCCGCGAATCCACCATACCGCATATGTAATCAACCGGGCGCCTTTATAGGGATTGAATTCACGCACGGCATGCATTAATCCGACGTTGCCTTCCTGAATAAGGTCGATCAGTTTTGCGCCAAATTTTGAATACTCAGCGGCAATCTTTACGACGAAGCGCAAATTACTGCGTACTAGTAACTGCGCCGCTTCGGGATCCTTCGTTTCGAAATACTTTTCTGAAATTTCTTTTTCTTTTTCGCGAGTTAATAGCGGATATTTTCTGATCTCATTTAAGTAGAGAACTAAAGGATCTGTAGTCTTTGGTAAGTGGCTAGGAGCAATAGCCACGGCTTTGCTATTCGAACTACCGGTCGTGCGTTCTTCAACTTGAGGTTCTTCCACATCAAAATCAAAATCCTCATCGTGATTTTCACTATAGGCCGCCTCTGCGCGTTCTGCAGCAATATCTAAAGGCGATTGTTCGTCAGATTCGGTAAATACCTCTACTGGAGTAGACTTATTCGAAACGTCTTTGAACTTCAGTTTATTGTCGTCAACGATTTCCGCAGTTACGGCTTTAGTTTTAATTTTTAGTGCAGCTTTTTTGGTCGGTTTCTGAGCCGACCCCTTTGTAGAAGTCGTCGGCTTTGAAACGGCCTTTTTTTTAGCCGGTTTCTTTCCTTCAGTCATGATTGGTCTAGCCTACGTGTTTTTTAAGCATTTTTTGAAGGCTATCTTGGATGGTCCCTTTAAGGGGAGTCAACAAAAACGGCAAATCTATGTTAATTGTGATTTGGCTCCCGCCCTTGGCTTCAGAGACTTTAAAGTCCCCTTTAAACTGAGAGCCTTTAAGATCGCATGAGTGAGCCGAGTCATTGAATTTGCACTCTACTTTTGGATCATATTTTTTAATTTCATCTGTTTTTTCAAAAAAGTCTTTTAGCTTAGAGTAAGTATCTGTCACGCCGTGGCTAGTTGGGTAGTCGATGGATATTTTTGGCATTCGTGAATCTCCTTGTTCCATACAAAGTACGTAAACTACGTCTTGATACTAGAATAAAGCTAGGAAAAAGAACAACGTTTTGACCCTAGCACTGACATGTGTCAGTATTTAGTTTCGTTTCATAATCAAGGAACCGGCATGGAAAAATCATCAAAATTTGTATTAGATAAAAAACGCACACACTATTGCGGCTTATTAAATAAAAGCCAAGATGGGCAAAAAGTTACAGTTATGGGCTGGGTATCGAATCGTCGCGATCATGGAAGCCTAGTATTCATTGATCTTCGCGATCGTGAAGGTATAGTACAAGTAGTTCTGGATCCCAAAAAAACTGAAACAGCGCAAGCTAAAGACCTTCGCGGGGAATATGTTTTAGCTGTTGAAGGTATCGTTAAAGTTCGTCCTGAAGGCATGCGTAATTCAAAATTAAAAACGGGCGAAATCGAAATCGAAGCTACAAACTGCGAAATCTTAAATGAGGCCGCCGTTCCGCCATTTCAAGTTGATGATATGAATGTGAATGAAATGTTAAGACTAAAGTACAGATATTTAGATCTACGTTCACCTACGTTACAGAATAATTTATTCACTCGCCATAAAGTGGCGCAGTTAGTTCGTCGTTATCTTTCAGATAATGGCTTCATCGAAGTTGAAACTCCGATTTTGTACAAGTCAACACCTGAAGGCGCGCGTGACTATTTGGTTCCTTCACGTGTGAATTTGGGGCACTTCTATGCTCTTCCTCAATCCCCGCAAACATTGAAACAGCTGTTGATGATTTCTGGTTTTGATCGCTATTTTCAATTAGCACGTTGTTTCCGTGACGAAGATCTGCGCGCGGATCGTCAACCAGAGTTTTCACAGATCGATATCGAGATGTCGTTCATTGACGTTGAAGATATCATTCAGATGAATGAAAAAATGGTTCAATATATTTGGAAGGAAATCAAAGGTATCGACATTCCAAAAATTCCTCGTATGAGTTTCCAAGAAGCTATGGATCGTTACGGTTCTGATAAGCCAGACATTAGTTTCGGAATGGAAATCAAAGATCTTTCTAAAGTTGTCGGAACCTCATCAGGTTTCAAAGTATTTGATGAAGTGATCGCTCGCGGTGGTATCGTTCGCGGTATCTCTGTTCCTAAGGGTGGCAGTTACACGCGTGGTCAGTTTGATAAGTTAACGGAAATCGCTAAACGCGCGGGCGCTAAAGGCCTTGTTTGGATTAAGTCCGAAGAAAATGGTGAACTTTCTACGCCAATTTCAAAATTCCTTTCTAAAGACATTTTAGAAGGTATTTTTAATGCAACAGGTTCACAAAAAGGTGATGCGTGTTTAATCGTCGCTGATGATTACGATCCAGCGTGCGCTACACTAAGCACGTTACGATTACACTTAGGCCGTGAACTCAACTTACTAGATCGTTCTAAATATCACTTCTTGTGGGTTGTTGATTTCCCTCTTTTAGAATACTCACCGGATGAAAAGCGTTGGGTAGCACGTCACCATCCGTTCACGTCACCAAAAGATGAATCCTATGATGACTTAATTAACAACAACGAGAAGAACTTCGGTAAAATGTTAGCGAAAGCGTACGACTTAGTTTGTAACGGCTACGAATTAGGTGGAGGAAGTATCCGCATTTATCGAAATGAAATTCAGCAAGCTATGTTCCGAGTTTTGGGGATGTCAGAAGAAGATACGAAAACTAAGTTTGGTTACTTCTTGGATGCTTTGAAATACGGAACACCTCCGCATGGTGGTATCGCTTGGGGTATGGACCGATTAATCATGTTGTTATGTGGAACAGATGCTATCCGTGACGTTATCGCATTTCCAAAAACTGCGAAAGCTACGGATCTTATGTCAGAAGCTCCGACACCAGTTAATCGTGATCAATTAAACGAAGTCGGTGTACGTCTGTCTCCTCAAGCTGAAAAGTTTATCGAAGACGCTAAAAAACAAAATTAATCTATCTGGGCAAAGGCTCGATTTCGAAAGCTCGGCTTCAAAACGAAGACGGGCTTTTTTTATGCTCCAAATCAGTCCTTAGGGCCAGTAATTTTAACGAAGCCTTTAGCTTTTTCCAGAACCTTCCGAGCTAACGACTACCATATGTTTCAGGATGAGACACACGGTGAAATTCACAGGAGGTGAATATGGAAAAAATTAGTTCAATTCTGCCAAAAAGTCCCCGCACACAAAATGTAGATAACTCCCGTGCTCAACCTGCGCGCCCAGGAGCTCCTCTGTTGGGACGCCCAATGGGCCGAGTGACGCAAAAAGTAGTGTTCGATGATATTCAACCAGAAACGGTGAAAGCATCGACTTTGGATTTATCTTTTGCAGATAAATTTTCAACGATTACACCGGAAGACAGAATCAGCATCAGCGCTGAAGATGAAGGACCGGAGGCTAACCTAGCTGGCTATTCACGCAAAGGCGAAATGCAGAAAGTTAAAATTGCCGAAGATGTAAGCCGAAAATTTGCAAATTTAGAAACGACTTTAGATAAAGAAACAGCGTTGAGTGAGGACGCCGTTACTAAACCTATTAATACGACTGAAGTTGCAGGTTCTTAAGCTATCCAACGATCAAGTAGGAAACCGGAAGATTCTAGGGACGTGATTTGATAGGCGCCTTTGAATATTCGCTCGCCGTTGGGCTCTTTTGAAAGTACTATTAATCCATCTAAACTTAAAAAGATAAGTTTCCGAATAGCCTCTAGGCTCCATTGGGGTGCGCCCATTTGTATGAGCATTTCCAATCGCAGCAGCGCTTGGTGCGGATCGCTGGCGTGTAACGATCCAAATGATCCTTCGTGGCCTGTTGAAAGTGCCATTAAAAAATCTTTCGCCTCGGTGCCTCTGATTTCGCCCATTATAATTCGATCCGGTCGTAGTCTCAGTGATGATTTGACTAAATCGGTTTGGGTAACGTCTAATAATTGCGATCGTTGTGTGCGTGTGAGTAGCTTAATACTGCACGAATTCACACTGGTGATTTCCGAAGTGTCTTCAATAATAATAGAACGGCAATTAGGTTCCGTCTCCGCTAAGAGTGCATTGATAACGGATGTTTTCCCGCAACCGGTAGGGCCAATAATAAGAAACCGTTTTCGTGTCGCAATTAATGTCTTAAGCCAATTTTTTTCATCATCGGAGCACCAGCCAGTTTGGAATAAACTATCCAGAGTCCACTGGTAATCGGGATGCCTACGGATACTGAGTATGGAGTTTTTTTGAGTTAAACACTCATCGACCATACAGATACGAAACTGCGACATGGGTCGATCAAGAATGGGACATTCTTTGTCGATAACACCATCAATGCGGCTGAGAAGTTTATTTAAAAACAACTGGTAGGTAAACTCAGTATAGAAACGATCATTTACTCGATTCAGCCGGCCTTTGGTTTCCACCCAAATGTCATCTTGGCCGTTAACTAGAATTTCAGTTACTTCATTATCTTTTAAGAAGGGCTCAATAGGGCCTAACCCCAAAAATTCATCTCGTAGTCGCGCCTGTGTAGAATCACTTAGGCCGATAAGGTGTGGTGCGATCCAGTTTGAAAAATCTGTATCGGAATTTGGTTCGCTAGCTAATCCTTCAAACGTGAACTCTTTGAGGGACTGGCTTTTAATCGTTTCCACAACATGTTGAACTTTATCTTGTAGATTTAGCATTATAGGCCTTCTAAATGGCGGGGCTTTGCGTGCACATTGATATCTGGTTCACGAGTCATTACTTCGGGTTTAACAAAGATAACCAGTTCTGTTCGTTTTTCTTTGAAATCGCGGCTTGAAAATAGTGGACCGATAATAGGCAACCGGGATAGACCCGGTAAACCGCTATAGCTTTTTCCATCGACTTCTTGCAATAGTCCCGACAAAGCGATGATTTTGGTTTCCGGTAAATCAAAATAGCTTGAGACTTTGTTTGTCGTTATTCCGGGAACGCCATCGACACTCAAACTGGAGTCGATTGATGATACTTCTGTTTGCAGTGAAACACTGATGCGTCCTAAATAGTCGGCTTTAGGTTTTACTTTTAAATAGACGCCGTATTTTTTCCACACGATATCGCTTGAATATCGCGAGACAGTTTTGATAGGAATTTCGCCGCCGGCCCAGAAGTCCGCTTCTTTGCCACTTTTACAGAGGATATTGGGACTAGCGAGCAGACGGCCCTTGCCGGACGATTCCATCATGTGCAGTTCCGCCTCAAATGATTTGAATGATTTAGTCGGAAGGATTTCTGACTTCAATGGTGAGCCTAACTCCAGACCGTAGCGTTGAATGAAGGCTCGATCGATTTCAGCTACGGTGATTTGCACTTTAATAATGGGTTCTAAAATTAGGGCCGTAGTGTCTTTAAAAACGGGAATTCCGTATCGCTTTAGAAGTTCACGATAGGAAGCGGTATGTGGGTCTTTGGGGTTCAATTTAAGCAGGGGTTCGCTTTCAAAATTAATACGCTGATCGGCGAGGCCACGTAATTTGAATTGGGAAATAAAATAGCGTTTGACGTCTGGGATAAGTTCCGGAGCAATACTGGCTTTGAAGATATAGTCATCGTTGCTGTCTACATTCTTGGCCAAAAAAAGCCAGTCATTGAGTCTAAACAGAGTTCCAGAGATTTCGACTTGAGAGTCTTTCACAGCTAGTTTTAGTCCTAACCGGTTCTTTAGCAAACCGGAAAACTTTGTGTAGAGTTCCATTTGGTTTGGTCTAATGACCTGGATGGTATAAAGGGTGGTTTTGGTTTTCAGATAGCTAGCGCCAATTTCAATGCCGATAATTTTTAAGTTTTTGCCGACGACTTGAGCGCGAACGATGCTTTTCTTTTCGATCCAAACTTGATTTCCAGTAAGGGGAATAAACTCGCTTTCTCCCAGTGGAATAACTAGATTTTTGGACATTGAGACTAGTGCTAAAAACAAAGTAAATAGTATAATACGAATCATAGTATAAAACGCCCATGCAAACGGGGTCGGACATTCTTATCGCCCAGATTATCTAATAGAAACGATATACGGATGAATTACTTATGTTTGAGTTAGTGGAAAGTAGAATGCTACTTGCACGCCATTTTCTACGTTCCGGATATTTAGCGATGTCCCGTGCATTTTTAGTAATTTATCACAAATGCTTAGACCTAATCCCAGTCCGATAGAGTGGTTCATGATATTTTCATCAATGAAAAACGGTTGAAAAATTTTTTTAAGAGCATGTTCGGCAATATTTTCGCCTCGATTGATTATTTTAAATTCATAAAAATTACCAATCTTTGAACCTTTAACTTCTACAGTGGCGCTTTCAGTAGAAAATTTGAAAGCATTATTTAAAATGCGATTTAGAATTTGCTCAAACAATCGCTTGTCGGCTTTAAATTCTAATGGCTCGATAGTTTCGGATAGGGTTAGATTCTTTTTCGTTTTTAAACCCTGATTTTCAACGTTAATTAGACTTTCTATTGAACTTAGAAGTATCGATTGAGGATCCAAATGTAATTGATTTAGTTCCGCGCGCACAAGAATCAATACGTCATCGATAATCTGTTTTAACTTGTTAGAACTTTTAATAGTCCTATCGACATAAAGTTTTTGTTCTTCAGATAGCGGGCTTTCGTTCAATAAAGATAGAAAGTTGATAATTGACGTAAGCGGCGTTTTTAACTCGTGATTAATTAAAATCATAAATTTTGATTTTGCATCATCAAGTGTTTTCAATTCGTTGTAAGCGACTTCAAGTTGCTTTGTTCTAATGGTTAGCTCGCGGCCAACTGTGTAGCGCTCTACAGCGCGATCGACTGTATTAGAGAGCTCGATAGGATCCCAAGGTTTAGTAATATATTGATAGATCTGTCCTTTGTTAATGGCTTGGATAACAGACTCTAGTTCCGTGAAACCGGTAATTAAAATTCGTATCATATCGGGATATTGTCCGATCACTTTTTCAAGAACCTCAATTCCGGTCATTTCGGGCATTCTTTGGTCTGTTAGGATCAAGCTAATATCGTTGCCGTGTTGTTGAATGATATCTAGAGCTTGCTTGCCCGAACTTGCTTTCAGGATGTTGTATTTCTTTCTGAAAATGCGCTCGAGCGCTTCAAGATTATCGTTTTCATCGTCGACACAAAGAATAGTTGGTTTAACTTGAGTAGGTGTTGGCGCCATTACTTAGAATCTACCTGAATTTGAGGTATTTCTTAAGTCTAGTTTTTCAAGAATTAAGTCTAGCGAACAAAAATGAGTCAAGTTTTCTTTCTATTTGGACGATATCCTAAGGGTGATAAAAGAAATTAGGAGAAAACTATGAGATTCTCGAGACTATTGATTGTTGGTGCAATCTTAACATCGATGCACGCCCAAGCACAATATTGGGGTTACGGTTTGCAAGGTGGGTTGCAAGGTTGCGGTTATCAAGTATCTCAGGCTGACGAAGCTAGCAGTTACAAAGATGAAATTGCAGAATTGAAAAAGCAAATAGCTGAGTGGAAAAAGGAATTAGCTCAAAGCAAGCGTGAGCTTTCTAAGGAACAAGCGAACCTTCGAAAATATGATACCTCATTAAGAATGAATTTCAGCGCAGACGGATACTCATTTATCAAAGCTCACTTTGACGGAAAAAATCGCTGCTTAGATTATAAAGGTCATGTGGCTCCTCCTCCGCAAACAGCAACTCCAAAAGTTGATGTTCAAGGTGCGCAGACGGGCACCGTGGGTACTGGTTCAGAAGACGAGTGCTGCGCGACACCTCCGGCTCCAAAGGGAACCGTAGAGAAAACGGGAGCTCCATCACGTACGATAGGTCCAAAATCGACAATGATGGTAATTTTAGAAAAGTCGCGAATGCCAGCCTCTACTCGTTTTGAAGAAGATGAAGCAGAAGCGGGTGAACTTGTAGTGGAACCAAAAGAATTAGATGCTGAATGGGGTAAGGTTTGTGATAAGCAAAACAATCCACCCGGTCGTTTAAGCGCTACTATCTGTCAACGTAAGTATTTAACGGGCGGAATGAAGTTTAGTTTAGCAGATTGCCAAGCTTCCGTTTTAAACTATCCAAAATCTTTTCGCCAAGTTGAAAACCTGAAGAAAGAAATTGAAATCAAACAACAAGCTATCAAAGATGCGACAGCACAAATTCCTGACATGCAAAAATCAATGCGTGAAGAAATCATGGAAGCTCGTCGCCAACGTATCGAAGAAATCCGCGAAGGAGGAATCTGCGTTGAGTGTATGGGTACAGTCAGTGGTGGCGGATCGATCGGCAGCGGCGAGCCTAACTGGGGCGGCGTAATCGGTAATTCATTAGTTGCATTGATGGCGTATTCATCTACAAAAAGTTTCTACGGAAACATGCAAGATAGAAATGCTCAATTAGGTTTCCCAACTCAAATGCCAATGGGTTCTCCTTTCATGGCGGCGCTTCCAGGTATCATGGGTGCATTGGGTGCGGGGCTTGGCCAAGGTGGTTTCGGTTGCGCAGGTATGGCGGGCGGAATCGGTGGAATGGGCGGAGTGATGGGTCCATATGCTGCTCTTGGTGGTATGGGGCAAGTCGGTGGTGCATTTGGTTTACCAGCGTGGGCTTTAGGTGGCCAACTAGGTGGTGGAATGTACAACATGGGTGCCTCACCTTGGGGACTGAATGGTCCGTGGGGACTGAACTCGATGGGATTAGGAATGTATCCGCAATTGATGGCGGGAGGTGGTCTTGGCTTTGGTCTTCCGGGCATGTCGGGTGCGATGGGCGGAATTGATCCAATGGCGCTTGCGATGTTAGGACAAGGCGGACTCGGCGGCATGGCTGGTCTGGGAATGGGTGGTAATGCCCTTATGAATCCCTACGCGGCACTTGGTGGTTATCCCTACGGCATGGTCGGCGGAGCCGGAATGCCAGGTATTATGGGACTTGGCGGATTAGGTGGACTAGGAGGCCTTGGTGGCTTAGGTGGAGGTCTTGGGGGCCTCGGCGGCCTTGGCGGATTGGGTGGTCTTGGGGGACTCGGCGGTTTAGATGGCGGCCTTGGTGGACTCGGTGTAGGTGGAATGCAAATGCAGCAACAAATGATGCAAATGCAGATGCAGCAACAGCAAGCGATGCTGCAACAACAGATGCGTTACTATGAAAATGCAATGCAAAAACAAAGAGCTGTTTCTGGTCTTCAATCTGAGTTAATGGGTGTTATCCAAAGAATTCAATCGATTCAGTACGGTGGTGGTGTCGGTGGCTCTGCTTATTTGGGCGGAAGCTATCAACTTGGTGCCGGTGGTGGCCTTGGCGGATTACCTTCATTAGGTGGTGGCAGCCTTGGCGGCGTGTCTTCACCTCCACCATTAAACACTGGCCGATAAGTTTTTATTTAAGATTATTTTGTAGAATCAGCAGTTGAACTTGAAGTCGCTGCTGATTTTTTTTTCGGCGCTCGAGTCAAGGCGCCAGAGTTACCGCTAAAGCCAACATTTTCTTGGTCGTATGATTTGGCGGTAGGTTTTCCATTCATTCTATTCAATTGATCCATAATCGCACCCATGTCATTGACTGTGGAAGCGGCCAAGTTACGGCTTTGTTTCTTAGTTTTTGAATAGCCTTCAACAGTTAAGCTCGCTTCGGTTTTAGCGTAGACAGATACGCTCAAAGCTAAAACTAAAACAAATGTTAGGGTATTCATGTAAACCTCGATTCTTTCTTAAAAAGAAAAAGTTCAATATTCAAGCCAGTTTGATTTTAAAAATGAGTTTCATTTTGATAATTCTTCCAGATGTGATACACGATTTGTATCAGAACAAAACATGAAAAAGGGGTTTTCACAGACAGGCCTAAAACCGTCACCCAGTGAGCATATGAACGACAACAGAACATCAGTATCCGCTTTGTATGATAGTCATGTCCACTGGTTGATGACCGGTGAAAAGAAGAGCTATTTTGACATCCAAAAGTTTGAGCGATTTAGTGAAATCGCGTCTACGGATTTTAAACAACAAAACTTTCGTGGTGATTGGATTTTTGGTTTTGGCTGGGATGATTCCCACATTGCAAATACAATCGCCCTGAAAGAGGTCGACCGCTTGAGCCCCACTTTGCCTTTGTGTTTTATAAAAAAGGATGCCCATAGCTGTTTATTAAATAGCGTGGCCCTAAAACAAATTCTGCCATATATCGAAAACGTTCCGACGTTGAAGCCTTTTATTGAACGAGACTCAAGTGGCGTTTTAACTGGAGTTTTAAAAGAAAGCGCATTTTATTCCATCTACGCCCATATTCCGGCTTTGTCAGCGAGCGAAATTCGACGTTGCCTTTTGGTTGCGCAAGATTACTTTTTGAAAAACGGATTTACGCATATTCGCGATATGACCTGTTCGATGGATCAGTGGGCTGTATTGAAGGACATGCAGAGAAATGGTGAACTGAAAATCGTCGCCGATATTAACTTCAACGCCGAAACAGTTGGCCATGCGCTGGATACCTTGATCCCTTTTGCAATTTCCGAGCGTTCAGCTAAACATCGAAATTTGAACATTCAAGGTATTAAAATATTCTCGGATGGTTCTTTGGGATCGAATACAGCATGGCTATTTGAAAACTACAAAGGTACTACGCAAAATGGATTTGGGCTTTGGAGTAATGAGGATATGCTTTCCGTAATGAAACAATGTTGGCAAAATAATCTTGAATTCAGTGTTCACACATTGGGAGACAAAGCCGTGGATAGTGTTGTGGATTTAGCGCGTAGCCTGTATTCACAAAAAATTCGTGGCTATCTAAATCTAGAGCACGTGCAATTGTTGGCGCCTGAAACGATCATTAAAATGAAATCGTTGTTTGTTCGTTGTCATATGCAACCTTCGCACTGGTTAAGTGATAAAAAATTTTTAAATGTAAAATTGAACCCTAAAACATTAAAAAATTTATTTGCTTGGGAAGCATTACGCCGAGCTAAGGTGCCACTCAGTTTTGGCTCTGATTCCCCTATCGAAGAGGCCAATGTAGCGCTGACTCGAACCGCATTGGAAGATTCGGCTCACGCGGGTATCGAGCCTCTACAGGAACCTTTCTTAAATTTTTATACATATCCCGTCGTTTCGATAGAATCTAAATCGTACGTCACTCATTTTGATAACGGCAACGTCGTTAAGGTAGATTTACCCCCAGTTCATACTGGGAACTAACATACAAAGCTGCGACTGAAATCAATAAGCTGGATATAATATAATATTTATTTCGCTTGATAAAAGCGACCGTGGTTGAGTCACTTGAATCCAAATTCTGAACACATTTTTTGGAAAAATATATCTTAACAGGTTCCGAGATTGATACGCTACTTTTTATATCTTGATCACACTCGCCCTCAACCCACGGGGTAAGCGTCACGGGCGTCTTTTTTAAATGTGTAACCGTCGAGGTAATTTCCTGAGTTTGATAGCGATTAGAAATAAACACAAATTGATGAGCCTGCCCGGACGTAAAAAAATAGGGAGATGCCTGGATATCGATTTTGTTTCCATCAATTATCATATAATCAAATTTCGCTAAGTCAGGGTTTGTAGTCGCCAAAGAAATACGCGATAAAGCGCAACTGGATTCAAAAAAGGGTTCCGATTCCTTAAGCGACAGATCATTCGCGTAGATATTGCAAAGACTTTTCGCAGTAGCGGCTTCAAGTTTCAGATATTCAAATATTAGCAGCCGGTTGCTGGAGCTAAAGATATATGACTTTTGTAAGTTCTGAATTTCATTATCCAGCGCGAACGGAGTCATTTTGCTTTTAGAAAAAAAGTCGATTTTCTCTAGCAAAAGACGTTGGTCTACATGCCTTTTTTCGTAAACGGATAGGTAGTAATCAACGATAGTGATATCACCTTCGTTTAGAACGTGGTTCTGAAATTCGGTAGATTCGCGACTCATGTTTATCCAAACAGCAGGATGAGCGAACGCAGTAGAACTAATTATTATAAAGGATAAAAGAATTTGATACATATTTTTCAACCTTAGTTTTGATAAATGATTTTAACGCCGGGTTTGCGATTTCCTTCAGATTCAGATTCGATTGCTCGTGTACGTGGATTTTGAACGGCCGCAAAAAAAGGATTCTGGCTATTAGATAATAAATGAGCCTTGGTTTCTTTGACTAAAACTGAAAAAGTTGATTCCTCTACCGGCGACTTTATTATTTTAGCTCGAGAGAATAGTAGTTTGGTCCGTTCACCCTGCACGGTAGCATATATGTCAGCAACGCCATGGCTGCCGATGACTGAAGAGATCGCATCGGCGTTGAGTAGCTTTATAGGGATCAAAACATATCCGGACGGAATGATCGTATCAATTTGAAAGCGATCTGAGTCCGGTCGTATGGACTGTGTTTTAATTTGTGAAAAGCCTACCACCATAGATCCGATCAAAAAAAATATAGTGAGACGATTTTTCTGATCGAGACAGCTTATCAGGTTTGATATCTTGGTCTTTAGCGTCATAGTTCCCCCATTTTAAAATTCGCGATAAAAGCTAGAAAAACTAGTATTAATGTAAATGTCACAACACTTACTACTTCCAGGATGAATTTTTGATTTTTCATAATTGATAGCTAATTTTGAGTTGGTTGTTAGGGGCGACTGCTAAAGAAGCGGAGCACACGTACAGCTCATTCAATTTTGGGATAGAGAATACATTGATCCAGGATTTTGGTCGAATGCCATGTTTCATGGATACGCTGAACTGTTGCCGCATTAAAATATTAGGATGGGGATCATAGGGAGGAAACAAAATATTCATCCGTTTTACAATCTGGAGTTTCGGATTTACAGTATAGGTTGCTAAGCTCTGATGTGTCAGAGTTTCGGCTATTTTTCGATTTTCTTTAAAAAGTGATCGTTGGATTCCAGCGAATGTTTTGATAGAGAGCGCCGTATTCAATCTATTAAATGCTTTTATAGCTAGGTTCTGTACCTTCTCTAGATTTTTGCGAAGCTTTAGAATAGCGCGATAGGCTTTTAATGCCGGAGGCAACCAGATCATTGGTAGCAAAACCATTTGTGCATGATACAAAGTTAAGGAAGGCGTATTCAGTGTTTCGATAAAACTAATTTCGGTTTTCAGCACAGAAAAATAGTCGTGATACTGCTGCTGACACGTTGCTTTGACTTCAAATGAGTGGCGGGTTTTCAGCAAACTGAACGCAATCAGTCCTAGGCTAAGTAAGACTACTGGTAACAGAAGGCAAGTCACGATAACCGCGTAACCACGTTGAGATCGAATCATTGCCATCGTCCTGGTTGGACGGATGAGGAGAGTTTAATATTCTGAACTCCATGACTAAGTCCAATGATAGGTAAAGCATAGTCAAAAACCAAATACACCTTTTTGTCGGAAGCCGTGTTGTCGGTATAAAGACTATTGATTTTTACAAATTTGAGCGTATCCACACGGCGTTTTAAAAATATCCAACATTCTTTGGCTTGGGTATTGAGTTCGCAAAATGAAAAGTCATCCAGATAAAATTTGGCCAGAGCAAAATTGCATCCCAAATAGCACGTCCAGAAAATAAAATAGAGCCCTGAGAAAAGCGAAACAATTGTTATTAGAAATTCACTGATGGAAAAACCATTCTTTCTACGAGGGCTCACTTAGAGCCTTCCCAAAAATTACTGAAATCTTTAGCTTCAAAGTGGGATTTACGAATTTCACCACGTTGGGGACGTTCCGGTGCATGGGAACCTAGAGATTCTGCGACTTGTGTAAAATGAAATCGCATATTTTGGCTAATGACTTTGACAATACCGATGGCTCCGACGGCGACGATAGAAACGATAATCAGGTATTCTACTAAGCCTTGTCCGCGGGAACGTGGGTGATTTTTTTGATATTTTGAAATGGTCTTCATGGCTGCCTCCGGTTTAGGAAGCAGGCAATTCTGAAGCTAGGGTATAAACGTCATTATTTTAATGACAGCACCGATGGCCGGATTATTTTTTCTTTTTTAAATCTTTTTTGTCTTCAACAGCCTGTTTTTTATCTTGCTGCTTTTTTAGTTTTCTTTGCGAGATAATACGATCTAGGATTTCATAGCCTTCTTTTTGAAGGTCGTTTTCAAAAATAAAACGATAAAAACCTTCAATTTCAGGGCTTTGGCGGAACTTTTTTAAAGACGTAGGAATGTTTTCAGATTGAACGAAGTCGATGCTGCTGCCGTCTTTTGATAGTTTTACTTTTTCAGACATAAATTCACCTCTTCGTTTGACATTAAGCGGTAGCCGATGTCCTGGAAATTAATCAATTCTGATTAGGGGGTCAATAAATAATTTAAATAATTCAACAGTATAGGGTAAAACAACAGTATCAAGGACAGGAGCACCCATGATTCTTTTAGACGGACGCAAAGTCGCTGATGACCTACGAGCTAAACTGACCTTAGACATCGCTGAGTTCACTAAAAAGTATAGCCGTAAACCCTGCCTAAAGGTGATTGTTGTGGGAAGCGACCCAGCCAGCCTCGTATATGTCAAAAGCAAGCATACGGCCTCTCAAAAAGTGGGAATGCAGTCTGAAATCATCAATTTAGAAGCTTCGGTCACCCAAAGCCAACTTGAAAATGAAATTCATAAATTAAATAACGACCCTAACGTGGATGGCATTTTAGTCCAATTGCCAGTACCTAAGCATATTGATTTAACTTCGGTTCTGAAGGCCATTGATCCGATGAAGGACGCTGATGGCCTGACATTTTTGTCGGCGGGCTATTTATGGTCTGACTTTGAACATGTAAAGCCGTGTACACCGAGTGGTGTAGTCAAAATTTTAGATTTCTATAATATCCCAGTTAGTGGTAAGCGCGCCGTTGTAGTCGGTCGAAGTCAAATCGTAGGCAAGCCAATGGCGGCTCTTTTACTAAAGAAAAATGCGACAGTAACGTTAGCGCATAGTCACACGGAAAATTTAAAGCAGGTCATTCAAGAGTCCGAAATCGTCATAGTGGCAGCCGGAAAAATGAATTTCTTTGGAGCCGAGTACTTTAATAAAAATCACGTCGTGGTGGATGTCGGTATTCACAAAGATAAAAATGGCAAAATTGGTGGCGACGTTGATTTTGCGGCGGTTTCGCCAATCGTGAAGGCGATTACGCCGGTCCCGGGCGGTGTGGGTCCTATGACCATCGCATGTCTGCTAGAAAATACGGTTCAGCTTGCTAAAATGCGAATGAAATAAATGAAATTTAATCTAGTTGCTTTTCTAACTTTTGGTTTGGCCGTTCCACTTTCTATTGCTTCACAGGCATTAGATGGGCTGAGCATGAAACCGATTCAATCCGTCGTGATCGACACGTCTAAAAAATTTGAAGGTACAAAATTAGGTGGCTTTTCTGGCCTGTCATTGCAAGGTCAGAATTTGTTTGTTGTGACCGATGACCGCGGTCGTTTTGGTCCGCCTCGACTCTACCGCTATGAAATAAAAACGAAAACCTCTAAGACAGAGCCGTTTGAGCTTAAACTCGCTGAAAAGATTTCTCTTTTTAAGAAAACAAAAAAAATACCAGTATATGACCTAGAAGGATTAGCGTCCATCGGTGATAGCTGGCTACTGAGTTCTGAAGGTGACTTGAATGCAAAACCTAAAATTAATCCAGAGGTTTTCATAATTAAAAGCCAAACGGTTCAACAGCGAATTAAACTTCCAATCGAATTTACGCCCAAATATAAAGGCAAGCAGACGGCTGGGTTATACAATAACAAAGCGTTCGAAGGGGTCTATTACGATGAGTCCAATAGACGTCTTTATTTAGTTTCTGAAAGTGGCTTAGTTCAGAATAAAGACGGTGATCAGGTTTTTTATATTTTGGAATATAAACACGCTAATGGAAAGTTCGAATTCGTAAAGTCATCTAAGATGGACTTCAAAGAGCTGCTGGGGCCAAACTTTGTTTACAACGGTATTAGCGACTTAGTAAAAGTAGCCGATAATTCATTCATCATTCTGAGCCGATCCGTTCAAATCTCTTTGAGTTTGCAATATACGAACATTGCCTGGCTAGTTAAAAGAAAGTCGGAAAATGATTCATGGGAAGTAAAAGGTAAATATCTTTTGAATCCGGATGGTGATAAAGAAGAATTGAACCAAAACTATGAGGGGCTTGCCGTATTTGATTTAGCGGGTACCAAATATTTGATCATGGTCAGTGATGATAATTTTAATAGTTTTGAAAAAACTGTATTTAGTTTTTTCGAGCTTGAGGTTAAATGATTACGTTAAATTTAAAAAAGACTATCGATCCCAAGGTGCTGTTACGTCATCCATGGATGACAAAAACTTTATTTGATAAGCCAAGTGAGTCGGTTAATCCAGGTGAGGTGATCGAAGTTCGAGATGCCAACAATCAGTTTGTATCCAGAGGCTACGCGAATACACTTTCTTTTTTCTATTATCGAGCGGTGACATTCGATTCTAGAGAAAAACTAGAGGACAAAGCGAGCTTTTTGAATGAACGCCTATATGAATTATTTATTCAGCGATTGTCTTTAGGGTACAAGAAAAGTTTTCGTTTATGTTTTAGTGAAAATGATTTTCTGCCTGGATTGATCATCGATCGTTTTTTGTTTGAAAAAAATAATAAGTTTTATCAGGTGTTTGTAGTACAAATAACTACAGCGGGAATTAACAGTTACATTGCTGATCCATTGAAAGCCTTTAAAAATCTAGTCGAGCGATTGATTCAAGAAAAACTGGTTCAGATTTCTTGGGAACAAACGATACTGGTATTGCGAAACGACATTAAAATTCGCGAAAAAGAAGGTTTACCATTTGGCCCAGCCCAAGTTTTAAATAATATAGATAATATTGATTTATCGTTAGTACCTGTGTCGATTGATCATTGGTTTTTAAAGTCAGAAATGAAAATTCAATCTGATCTAATGGGCGGACAGAAGACCGGTTTCTTTTTAGACCAAAACTACAATCTGCTTAGAGTCGCGGAAGTATTCACGGAATACGTGAAGTTTTTCAAACCACAGAAAGTTCGCATAATGGATATTTGCTGTCACTTGGGACAGTGGACGGTTTATTTGGGGCTTGTCTTAAAGGAACTGGGTGTCGACGCTGAATTTGTGTTAGTTGATATCTCTAAAGAAGCTTTAGCGAATGCAAAAGCCACTATGGATGGGTACGGTATAACGGCAGAATGCCGGCAAATTGATGTGATGGATGATGCCTTCACAATTGCCGAAAAGGATTTTGATTTAATCATCGTTGATCCACCAGCATTTGCGAAAAGTAAGGAACATGTTCCAGCAGCTAAATCTGCCTATCAGAAACTTAATTTAAAAGCCTACAAAGGCATAAAGAAGTATGGCTTCGTCGTTTCCTGTTCATGTTCCGGAGCCATTACGTTGGAGGACTTAAAAGATACCGTTAATCGTGCGCAAATTAAGGCGTTTCGTTCCTCTAAGATAGTCGCACAAGGTGGGCATGCGCCTGATCATCCTCATTTATTTGGTTTTCCAGAAGGATTCTATCTAAAGATGATGATGGCACAGGTTACGACCTAATCTTTGCTGGGTTTATCACAGTCAATCTGTGAATGATCCATTTTTTCGACGATCGTGGTTTCCGGATTGTAGTCTTTGTGATTTTTAATCTTATCGATTCGACTTTGTGTCAGTGGGTGAGTATTTAGAAAGCTTACGATTTTTGGTGAATCCGGCGATGTTTTCTGAATCGAATCAAAGAATTCATTAGATGTATAAAGTCCGTTAAATCGTTTGATCGTAAAGCCAATGGCGCGATCGTCTGATGCTTCTTCTTGACTTTGTCCAAAACGGCGATCGACGATGGCCTGATTGACGGAAAAAAATGAACTTGTATCGGCTCCCACAGTCACAAAGAATAAGCCAAGTGAAATAGCAATCGCGCGTCCCATGCTTTTTAAGTGGTCGCGATTGATAATATGGCCAATCTCATGGCCCAAGATGAAGTACAATGAATTTAGATTGGCTGTGTCTTCCAGTAAGCCTTTAAATACGATGATTTTTTTTCCCGGTAATGCCACTGCATTAACCGTAGGATCGCACGATAGAAATACCTGTGGTTTGAAAACGGGATCTATGGAATTACGTTGAAAAATATCGTCCGCAATTTGTTGCCCCAGGGGCCATGGCTTTTGGCCCATCTTTAAATCAAGAAATGAAAAAATAGAGGACTCATATCGAGCAGGTATTGACGTTGCGGCGGTTTCACCGGCAATTCCTAAAACAATGAGAAGAATAAAATAGAGGCCAAAGAACCCAACCACTAAGATCAGGGCATTTAGCCAAGGATGTTTTTCAGTTTTATAATTAATTTCTTCAGATTCTTCAGATGGAATGTATTTCATTTACGTCGTTTGACCGCGGTACCGTAAGCTAGCATTTCAATCCCTATAGCATCTAGTGCCGAGGATTCGATTCTAACTTCCAAAATCTCGTCGGCGCCCCATTTGATAGCGGCTTCTTTCATTCGCAGTATAGATTCACGACGACCTCGATCCATAAGGCTTTCGTAGCTATTCAGTCGGCCACCGAAGATATTTTTAATTGAAGCTACAAAGTTTTTGAAATAGTCACTCGCGATAACTACGCTTCCACTTACAAGCATGGCTTCAGTGTAGGGTGAAATGTCTCGAATTTTGTCGGTACGAGTTGCAATGTGGGAATATTTCTTTTGTCGCTCTAAAATACTTTTGAAATGCTTTTTTTCGCGATTGCTGCCAAAGAAGAAGCCGATAATCAATAATAAGGCGAATATTATTAACTGAAATATAGCTTCCACTATTCAACCTTTACGGCAGTTCCATACGCAAACACTTCAGCAGCACCCGGAGCCACGTCGCTGGTTGCATAACGGATACCAATGATTGCATTTGCACCTAATTTAGTAGCCTGAGCCACCATTCGTTCCGTCGCTTCATCGCGAGTCTCTTCCATTAATTCCGTGTAGCCTTTTAGTTCTCCACCGATAATGTTTTTAAGACCGGCAAATAAATCACGTCCGAAATGTTTAGATCGGACAGTGGAGCCAGTTACGATTCCAAAATGGGCAACGATTTTTTTATCAGGCACGGCCTCAACGGTCGTCATAATCATAAGTTATCCTTTAATTTGCGGGTTTAGCGCCAGATTGATTCTGCTGACTGGATTGTTGCCCAGCTTGCATTTGCTGTTGTTGTTGTAAAAACTGGTTTACTTTAGCTACGTACTCTTTCAAATTCGCATTTTCTTGCTTTAGTAAATTGATTTGAGTCAGGCCTTGTTGCAAGTGATTGTAATAATCCTGAGATTCTAAATGCTTTTTATCGTACCCCATTTTTAGTTCAACGATTTTGTTTTCGGCAACCGTCATTAGGTTTTTCATATTTTCATTTTGCTTATGACTTGCTTCTTCGATTTCGTTTAATGAACCTTGTAAATCTTCGATCTGGCTGTTCAAGGCGCGGATTTGATCGTCTTTATCTAGCATTTTTTGATTTAACTCTTCGATAGTAGCGCTAATTTTTTCTTTTTCTCTGAACCACTCATCGCGATCCATTTGATACTGATTTTTTGTTTTGGCTAGTTCCAGAGTCAGTTCTTCTTTTAAAGCATCATTCAATTCAAGGTCTTTTTGTGTATTTTTAATTTTTTCTTGAAGCTGAAGATTGTATTTGCGTTCTTCGTTTTGAATTTGCTGAGCACGAGTCTTAAGACCTTGCATTTCAAGTTGCAAGTGCAGGGCGATCTCGTTTGATTTAACTAGATCAGCATTTAACTTCGTATTGATATTTCGTTCGGCTTGAAGCTGTTCCGTAATCATTCGTAACTGACTGTTGTGTTCTGATTTTGAAACTTGCAAACTCTCAAGCGATTTAATTTTGTTGCGGAATTCGTCTTGAGTATCAAGCAAATCACTGTGGAACTTTTTGATTTGCGTTTGCATTTTTTCAAACTTGTTTGTTTGTGGAAGTGAAATGTCGTCTCTGTGAGAAAGTTCATTCAACTTATTACAGATTTCATCAAATAGTTTTTCATGTTCAGGTGTAGTATTCATCATGCCCAAAGTCTATGTGGGTGGGCTAAGGTCCGTCAAATAGTTGAAGGTCTAGTACTGGCCTCGATTTTGACAATTTAAAGCTCGCTTTGGTTTGGTGATTGAAATTGAAAAACTAAAAACGGAACAATAAATTTTTTTCTTGAGTGATTAAATTTCAGACAGTTTTTGTTCTTTGGTTTGGAAAAAGTTTAGGATTTTGAATGGCGCCTTCTTTGTTTTGCGGGGGAATTTCCAATTGGTCCCATGGTTTGGTATAAAGGCTCTATGAAATTTCGGCGGTGGGTGTCTGTATTCTTTCTTTTTATTACTGTGTTTACGCTTGGGTGTGAAGAGGCGCCGGAAAGTGTTTCTCAGAGTGTGGTGCGTGCTTTGGATGAACATGATGATTTTGAAAGTTGGAATCAGTCGGATTATCATCCTGAAAAAGTTTTTGATGATTGGTTAGAGTGGCAGACTGAGAGTTCTGTTGTATGTAATGAGCTTTTAAAATTATCTGATCTGGATCTAACCGTGTTTGAAAACCAGATTCGTGATTCTAAATACAAGAAAATACTTGTCGGTTGTCAAAGAGTCTTGATTCGTCGTTTGGATTTATATTGGAATCGTGAACGCGGATCCGTCACTATTCCTAATTTAGACTTCAAGTTTACTACAGACACCTTAGTCATAGATTCTGTCCCTCGAGGAAAAATTTTATCTCAGGGATTGGAACGTAAGCGGGTTCTTTTGACATTTGATGATGGGCCACATCCTGAATACACCGAAAAAATGCTTAAGATATTTAAGCAAACCGGGGTCAAGGCATTATTTTTTTTATTAGGAAAAAGTGCCCGAAAGTTTCCCGACGAAGTATATAAAATCGCGGCGGAAGGGCATGCGGTCGGTAGCCATACAGAAAGTCATTCGTGTGTCGCTTTGAATTCACGCTGTCGTAACACCAATCATGCTCCCTTAAGTTCGAAACAGTCCTACAATGAAATTGCGACCGGTGTTCGTAGTGTGGTTGAAGTTTTAGGATGGACGCATCCATTTTTCAGATTTCCATATGGGGAATCGTCGCCTGAATTGCAAAATTACCTATACGGGCGAGGCTTCTTTGATTTCTATTGGTCGATTGATTCAGAAGACTGGAAAAAACGGGGTTTAAGTGACTATTACCAGGGCTTGATTGCCAAAGTTGATCGTCAGCAAGGTGGTAATATTCTTTTCCATGATATTCACAAGAAAACCTTAGAGGTCATGCCCCTATTTTTAAAATACCTTTACAAAAATAACTATACAATCGTGGTAGTTAAAGCTAAACCGATTACCGCTTTTTAAGGAATGTGCAGTGGACGTTGATAGACCTTCGACATGGAAGAAATTTACCTCTGATGAAGTATGCCATAGCTGTGTAGCTAGCTGCTGCACTATGCCTGTTGAGGTTACGCTGACTGATTTGATTCGGCTTAATCTGGTGACTGAAGACGAAGTCCAAAATATGGGTATTCGAAAAGTAGCCAAGAAATTGGTGAAAGAAAAATGGATTTCAACTTACCGCGAAGGAACGGGATTGTTTATGCTGACTCAAAAAGCAAATCGCGATTGCATTTTCCTGGATACCCGAACTCGTCGTTGCACAAATTATCAATTGCGACCGGACGTATGTAGACAGTTTCCAAGCATTGGTCCTCGTCCGGGATTCTGTCCCTATATTAAGAATGGGTAGAATTATTCTTTCATGATTTTGTTGTCTTCCATTGAAGCGACTTTTTCCATCGTCTTCGTTTGGATTTCCATCAACTGAGCTTTAATTTGATCAGCCAATTCTTCAAGATGTTTAAATTCGTCGCCTGCTCTTAATTTCAAATGGGCGGGGCGACCTGCTAAGATGTCATCTAAGAATCGTTCGAACGCATACAAAGGTCCAGCTATTCGGTGGGAAATAGTTTTTCCAACCGTAAAAAGAATGGCGCAGAAACCGACGGAAATAACCAAGAATGTGATCACAAATGGCGAGATAAATTTGTTAATCAGGAACTGATTGCCACCAACAAGTTCGGAAATGGAAACCCGTAAATAGGTGTAAGAAAACACTAAACTAATAACAGTTAGGCCCACTCCGACACCCAGAAGGACGAAACAATATTTTAATTGGAAGGACGGATTTACCCAATATTTTCGGCGCGAATTATGTTCTGGCCACAGAATTTCGCCTTCTTTGATGATCGCCGAAACGATCATCGCGTACCCCACCCACTGAACCGCATCCGCAATATTGAATGCCGGACTTGAAAGTGCCGGTGTCCCTAAGACGATGAAGTCGACCACATAACCCCAAATAATTCGATCCGCAACGTTACCTAAAATTCCACCGATTAATATAGATAGACCCGTTCGCAAAACGAGTGACTTGATAGGTAGTAAATACTGAATGATGACATAGATACATAACAAGAATGCGCCACCTGTTGACAACGAAACGATACGCAGCACTTGCGGGAGTTCCGAAAACAAGCCCAGCATTGCGCCATGATTGTGGTGCAAAACAAAATTCAAATAACCATAAGAGTGAACGCCTTCTAAACCATTGGCCCACAACTTAGTTACACGATCTAGTACCCAGCATACAACAAGAGGAAGTAGTACGATAACCCATTCAATTCGCTTCATAAACGTCAGTATGAATTCAAAAGAAATTTCAGTAAATAAAGATAAATTTTTTTTGCTTAAAAGCTAGAGGGAGGTCTACAATTATTGAATGACAACAAATAAAATCAGTATGACTTTCGTCTTGGCCTTCAGCTTATGCTACAGTGTTGTGAGTTTCGCAGCTGCGACTGACGGCGGAAATGCACTTGGGAAACAAATTGAAAAAGTAGTAACACAAAGTAAAATTCCACGAGGCGAATTAAGCCTGATGGTTTCCTATATAGATAATCAAAAAAGCGAAACCGTTTATGAATTGAATTGCGAACAAAAGAAAATTCCGGCTTCAATTAGTAAGCTTGCAACCGCTGGCGCGGTATTAGATCAGTTTCCTCCAGGGCATAAATTCAAAACAGTATTAGGACTAGATGCCGATAAAGTGTCCGGCGAAACCTACTCGGGAGATTTATATCTAAAAGGGGGTGGCGATCCATCGTTTGTTTCAGAAAACATGTGGTTTCTGATAAATCAGTTTGAAAGAAATCAAATTAAGAAAATCAAAGGTTCAATTATTGTGGATGATTTGCTTTTTGATAGCGTTCGATTTGATGAGAGTCGCCAGGAAAACCGCGTGGATCGAGCTTATGATGCTCCGGTAGGTGCCATGTCGTTTAATTGGAACTCTGTTAATATTTTTGTTCGTCCGGATCAATCTGGAAAAAAGCCAAAAGTATTTTTAGACCCAGATGTTGAAATATTCACCGTGGATAATCGTGCTCAGCAAAATGAAAGTGATAAAACAGATATCTTTGTTGAAAGAAAAGGTTCGCAAATTATCGTCAGCGGAACGATCGGCAAAAAAAGCAAAGAATTCGTAGCGTACAAAAATATTCAAGATCCAGCGGAATGGAGTGGGCGCAATTTGAAATTGTTCCTAAAACAACGTGGTATTGTCGTTGAAGGCGAAGTCAAAGCAGGCGTGATGCCAAAATCTATGAAAATTGTAGCAGAATACGAAAGCAAAGCCATCGAAGGTATTCTGGCTGATATGAACAAGTTTTCAAATAACTACGTAGCCGAAATGTTAACTAAAAATCTAAGTATTTCGGGTGATGATATTGGTACTTTGAAAAAAGGCATGGGTAAGATTAACGAATATCTTGCTCGAATTAAATTGCCTAAGGATCAATACTACTTGATTAACCCATCTGGATTAACTCGTGAAAATAAAATGAGCGCGAAAGCCATGACTTATTTTTTAGAGGTGATTCATAAAGACTTTAAAGTGTTCCCAGAGTTCTTGGTGTCTTTACCAATTTCTGGAGTCGATGGGACATTGAAAAAGCGCATGCGGAACGAGCCGGCAGAACGTTGGGTTCGTGCGAAAACAGGATATTTAACGGGAGTCGTAAGTCTAGCTGGCTATGCCGGACGTGCCGATGGTCGTGTGTTTCAGTTCGCTTTTATCTTTAATGGCGGTACAGATGAGGCCAGAATTAGAAACTTTTTTGATAAAATTCTGAATACCTTGATAGACTAAACAAATGAAACATTTGTTTTTATTTATCTGCATGTTGAGTGCGAGCTTTGCACAATCTACTCCTTCTACTTTAGATGAAACTCCGGTCACCCATGATGAAATTCTGGGTGCTGCAAACCCATTCGGTGCCCGCGAATGGCGTAGTCCCGATTTTGATTCCCAAGGTGCATTTATTGGCGCAAATAAAGATGCGTTCAAAGTTCCTAAAGGAATGGAAGCACGAGTCGAATTTTGGAAAAAAGTTTACACAGAGTATACGACAGAGCAGGGTATTATTCACAACACTGAAAACCTAGGTGAAGTGTATAAGAAAGTTGATTTCGGCGACATTATTTCGAATAAAGAACTAACACGCTACCAGATCGAAAAAGAAAAACAAAAACGAGTCGATAGCCTTAAGAAAATTGTCCTCTTGGAAAAACCGAATCTTAAAATGGACGACCTGCGTTTTCAATTGGGACAGAAAGATCGCGTCGAAACGGCAATCTTTTTATCCGGTCGTTATCTTGAAGACTTCGAAGATATCTTTAGGCAAAATCAGTTACCGATTCAGCTAACCCGTTTAGTATTTGTAGAAAGTTCATTTAATGTTCTAGCACGTTCAAAAGTTGGTGCTAGTGGCTTATGGCAGATTATGCCATCGAATGCGCGTCCCTATAAAATGATGGGTCCTTTAGTTGATAAACGAAATCATCCTATTGAGGCCACAAAGTTAGCGGCTAAAATTTTAAGAAGTAACTTTGCAATGCTAGAGGACTGGCCACTGGCCGTTACAGGCTATAATCACGGGCCCACGGGTGTAATGAAAATGACAAAGAAATACAAAACGCGTGATTTGGCGGAGCTTATCGAGAACGTGAATTCACGTAAGAGTTTTGGTTTTGCGTCTAGAAATTTCTACGCTAGCTTCTTGGCAATTTTAGAAGTGGAAAGTAATGCCCCTAAGTATTTCAAAAATATTAAATGGTCTAAGCGCATTCCCGGTGAGCCACTAAAGATGAAACATGCGCTACCATTTGAAATGCTGACTCGTTGGTTTGATAACGATTTGCTGAAGTTGCAAATTTATAATCCTCATTTAAGCCGCAAGTTGATTTCTAAATCCAATGCAGTTCCGCATGGGACTTGGCTATTAATTCCAGAGAAATCCTATTTAACGGCTCTATCAGATATGGCTCGCATCAAGCGTCGCGTGGCAAGCTTAGATCGAAACTAATTTTTTGTTAAACAGTAATTAAGAGCGACATTTCTGTTATGTGGAAATGTCATTTCATCAGTTATAGTCTTGCAACGTGCACGCTTAACCGGATGAGTTTCAAGACATGACCAAAGAGCTTTGTCGCGATTTTCAGAGTAGTAGAGCTTCTTTGCTGTCCTAACACATTCATCCATTTTCATACGTAAGATATTGTCATTAAGACAACCTAAAACCAAAGAATCAGACGACGTCGTGTGTTCCATGACTCGAGCTAAATTTAAGCAGGTATCGACAGACGTTCGTACACGGCTTTGATTGAAGCAGTTAATTTTTTCTGCATCACGATCAGCCGGAGATTCAAGTCTATTAGAAGCATTCAAACACATACGATAGGAATCGCGGGTATTCGCTGCGAAGGAAATAAGTGGTAGTAGAAGAAAAAAAAATAAGTTTTTCATAATAACAGCAGCCGCATGTTATCACAAAATTTGAAAAAAAGACAGAATGTTAGATGGAAAAATGACTGTAAATAAACACGACAACGTGACGATTTAGGTGCAAATTATTGAAAGCGAGATAGCATTTTCTTAGAAATGTCTTCTTTCTTGATGAAGGTCACCCCAAAACCAACGCCTTTCTTCCAAACGACTTGGCCAAAAAGATTACGAGTTTTGTTAAGGGATTTAAGAGGTAATATCAGACGAATGCAATCGCCTTCCTGTGGAACGTAATCACCTTTGGTAAGTTCAAGAAAACATCCTGATACGGAAAGATTCTTCATCATACCTTTCATCGTTTCCATGCGACCGAAAACTTCAATGGTAGCTAACTCATTGGTAGTGAATCTTCTTGCGACTTCTTGCATACGTCCCCTCGCCATAACTAGTATATCGTACTTTTCGGGACGGACATTAATATGGTTTCGCACTTTCTTTTAATGGGGAAGATATATCATTTGAAAAAGGCGTTTGTATTGAAATGGGAGGGGGGCTCGAGGAACGGGCGTTTGAGGCGTCTCGTTTTGGGAAAAATCTCCCGTTTCTTTTCGGAGGCGGATCTTTTCTTTCCCTGCTCTTTGTTCTGGGTTTATCGAGGGATCTTCCGTTTGGGAGAGGCTCTTTCAAAGACATGAAAAAAGCTCAAACAGTCCTCTCCGTGCGCTTCGCGCCGGCTGCGGAACTCGTTTTTTCATGTCTTTAAAAGAGCCTCTCCCAAACGGAAGACCGAGCTTGAATTGGCAGAGCAAGGAAAGAAAAGATCCGTCTCCGAAAAGAAATTACCCACACCGCAGCCAATTTTTTTGTTGGGTCTCAGTTTTCAAGAGGTATATGGCTACGGTTTATTCTCTGTGGTATATTTTGAAGTCCATCCCGATGTTTCCGTCGATGGATCTTTTAAGGACTTCTTCGCGGAATTTTGATTTGTCGAATTCAGGGAAGAATGTGTCGCCTTCGTAGTCTTTGTTTAACTCTGTTAAGATGATTTTGTTTGCGATAGGGATGAACAGTTTATAGATTTCGGCGCCGCCGATCACTGCGACTTCGTCGGGCCAGCCTTGTTTGATAAGTTCTTGGGCTTTGGCAATAGATTCATCAACGCTTTTTACGAAAACGACTCGGTCTTGGTGTTTGTCTGGAGTCGATCTTGAAATTACGATGTGGAATCGGTTAGGTAATGTTTTTGGGAGCGAATCAAATGTTTTTCGCCCCATGATCATGATTTTGTTTTTAGTCGTGGTTTTGAAAAATTCTAAATCTTCGGGCAAGTGCCAGATTAATTTATTATTATTTCCGATCGTGCGATTTTTCGCCATCGCTGCGACTAATGATAAAATCATACGCTGATATCTGCCTTTATTGTTGGGTGAGACTCGTAACCTACAACTTGAATATCTTCAAATTTGAAATCATCGATATTTTTGATTTCTGGATTTAGAATCAATTTTGGTAAAGGCATCGGAGTGCGAGTTAATTGCAATTTTGCTTGTTCAACATGATTCAAGTACAAGTGCGCATCGCCAAGTGTGTGAACGAATTCACCTACACCTAACCCGCAAACTTGCGCAACCATGTGAACCAATAGAGCATAGCTTGCAATATTAAACGGAACCCCTAAAAAGATGTCAGCGCTACGTTGGTACAATTGGCACGATAGTTTGCCGTTACTTACATAAAATTGAAAGAATGCGTGACATGGAGGCAATGCCATTTTGCTGACTTCGCCAGGGTTGAACGCGATCACCAAGTGACGACGGGAATTCGGATCTTTTTTGATCGATTCGATGACTTGCTGAAGTTGATCGATCGTTTGGCCATCCGCTGTTTTCCAACGGCGCCATTGTTCACCATACACCGGACCCAAATCGCCATTTTCATCTGCCCATTCGTCCCAGATAGTTACTTTGTTGTCTCGGAGGTATTTGATATTGGTATCACCTTTAACAAACCATAAAAGTTCGTGAAAGATTGAACGTGTGTGCAATTTTTTTGTCGTAACCAGAGGAAATCCATCGTCCAGGTTGTAGCGCGCTTGATGACCGAACACACTCAATGTGCCCGTTCCTGTGCGGTCTGATTTCTTTTCCCCGTGCTCTAAAACATGACTTAAAAGGTCTAGGTATTGCTTCATTTCCAGCCTCCTACGCCCAACATATAGAGTCAGAAAGACGATGTAAATTTCCAGTTGTCTTTAACGCGTTTAAAAATTAATTTAGAAGAGATTAAATTAGGAGATCGAACATATGGAAAAACTACCTCCATCAGAAATTAAAGCGAAAACCCCAGAACAAACGTTCAAAGAAATGATGCCGTTCGTAATTTATGCGGCAATACCGTTAGCTATAACGATTATATTAGCCCTAACATTCGGCCCCCCTTACTAGGCGATCGAGAGGGCTTAAAATGCCCTAACTCTTCGTTCGCGGACGGCTTGCATCTTTGTTGGGCAATTCGAGTAAATTTGGAAATTTTGACGTTTAAAAAATAAAGGCTTCCCTAGGGAAGCCTAATTTTTTGCACCTTTCGGATTTTAGTGGCCAGTGATGACTATTGGAAGTTTTGGACTTGGCCAATGTAGGGTAGGTTTCTGTATTGGCCTTCGTAATCTAGGCCGTATCCTACTACGAATTCGTTGCTGATTTTGAAACCAACGTGGTCAAGCTGGCATGGGACTTTTAGGGCCTCTGGCTTTTCTAAAAGTGTCACTGTTGTTAGGCTCGCTGGCTTACGTGATAAAATTGAGTTTTTTAAATAGTTCATTGTTAAGCCGGTATCTACTATGTCTTCTACGAGCAGTACGTGGCGGTTTTCAACGGGTTTGTTTAAATCTAGAGTTACTTTAATTTCGCCCGATGATGATGTTTCGTGGTAGCTGGAAACACCGTAAAATTCACAGGCTAAATCAGTATCGATATTGCGAATTAAGTCTGAGTAAAACATGAATGAACCTTTTAGTACGCAGATCGCAACAACATCTTTGTTTTGAAATTTCTTTGTGAGTTCTTGTCCTAACTCTTTTACACGTTGTTGAATTTTTTCTGCAGTGATAAACGGTTTGATTTGTAAGTCCATGTTCTTTCCTTCTTAAGCTGATGTGAGCATTCTAGTTAAAATTAAAAAACTAAACAAATGAATTATTCATTACTTCACCAAAACCACCACCGCCAGGAACGATGTAGTCTTTGGCATTCAAGCCCTTTTCTTCGTTCCAGTGTAATCCGGGTTCGCTGGCTAAAGCTTTTGAACTAGATAAACCGCGATCTAAACGAATCGCCACGACGATTACATCTGGATGAGTCGACGTAATCTTTTTTAAGTACTCTGGAGTTACGATTAAATGCATTGCAATAAAACGAACCGGTGTACCTGGGACATTTTGTTTGTAGTGATTGATTGTCGACATAATCGTATTACCCGTGGCGCCCATTGGGTCCGGGATTAACACAAAGCTGTTTTCCACACCACCACCGATTTTAAAACCATCCAGTTCAGTCTTAGTGACCTGGCTATCCGAGTTGATCGCACGTGCGGCAAAAATGTGATCTTGGCGCAAATTTTCTGGCTTTAAAAACAGGTGCAGTTTTTCATAACAAATATGGGAAGGGTAGGTTCCTGCCCGCGCTAAATTTATGCAAACGGCTTTCGCGTCTGGTTTTACCTGCATCGTATGCAGTAGATTATCTGGGTGGTCCTTGTGCATGCGAGTCGCTACCGAAATTTCCTGTATTGGAAAGAAGTTGTTTACGACTTCGGCCAGTAATTGCGAATAAAGATAATCAACATAGCGATTGATTTCAGGCTGAAATGTCGTTGGTTGGCAAAGTTTAGCTAAAAGACCTAGAAGATAAGGCTGATCAAAAAAGTGAACGTTTTTTCCGTAATGGTGTTTCATTACGGGGTCTTTTATCAAAGCTTACGGGCAAGTTCTCTATTTATTTTCGATAGTGTAAAAAAATACTGAGAAAGTTTTTCCGCCAAGGAAGTTTTGGGACTTATAAATCTCAAATGGACTAATAGCCATGAGGTAGTCTTGCTGAGACGCCATCGGAAATTTTGAAAGTATTTCAGCCATATAAAACGTCTGCGTGCGTCCTGATTCGATTTCGAATTCGCCGCCGCCTATATAATCGGTATTTTGGAACGTTTTAGCTCCAGAATGCTGACCGCCCACTTGAAAACGCTTAGAGATTTTTACGTCCAATTGCAGTCGTCCATTTGGGCTATCTTTAATCGTTAACGTATGGGTAATCCCAATGTCGCCGTCCGCTCCCGCACTTTTTAATCCCTGAAACCAATCGATTGATTTATTTTTTTCTACCGATTTTGACAATTCAGTATAGACATTAAAATCATCCCGATAGGATAAAACACGAGTCATAGGCATATTAATCACGCCCTGAGCAAAATCACTATTAGCCATCTGCCCATTCACCCGCGCTTCTTGGTAAAGCATATCGATACCTTTTGAAGACACTTCTGCGAAATAGATTTTCACATCGTATTTTGCGATTGCCGCAGATTCATCCTTGCCGCCAGCTTCTTTTCTGAAGAGTTGGTTTTCCAAATGTTCCCGAATTTCATCGGGTGTTTGGTTTTTAATGTCTTTTGAAGTATCGGCAACGGCCGCCGTGGTGTCTGCCGATTGAGGTGCGACTTCCGAGGCTTGAGCTCCAGCCCCACTCGATTCACCTTTTAGTCCGCCCGTGACTTCGATTTCAGGGGAGTCGTCGTTAACATATTGCCTTTGAGAAAGCAGACCGGATTTTTTATAACCCTGTGCTACGCTATCTTTGTGTGCTCGATTGGTTTTGAAAAAATAGAAGGTCCCCGCGAACAGGGCCACCACCACGATAAAAAATACAGCCGTTGCGTTCTTCAGAATTTTGCCGACAAACGTGTCAGCTGGTGGCTTATAGCTAGCCATTTCGATTCCGCATTTAGCGCAGAACGGATCTTTGGGTTGTTCAAAATGGCATTTCGGACATCTCACTAACATATCTACAGGATAAGAGAATAGCCATTGACGCACAATTAAAAAATTCTTACTTTCGGCCCATGATTCATATACCGGTCCTTTCTAATGAAATAGTCACTTCTTTTGAGCCTTTTGTAGATCAATCTGAGATCGTTTATTTAGATGGTACCTTTGGACGGGGCGGACATTATAAGCTGCTTTTAGAAAAAAATCCTAATATGCAAACGATCGCTTTCGATCAGGACCCGGACGCGCATGCCTACGCTAAAGAGCATTTTGGGGATTTGATTCAATCCCAAAAGTTGAAATTATATCAAGACAACTTCCTTAATTTTGATAAGCATTATCAAGGGGGAATTGATTTCGCATTACTTGATTTGGGCGTAAGTTCCCCGCAGTTAGATCGACCGGAACGTGGGTTTAGTTTTTATCACGATGGGCCTTTAGATATGCGTATGAACAATCTTGAGGGTGAAACGGCTGCGGATCTTGTTAATAACATGAGCGAAAATGACTTGGTTGTTTTATTCAAGACCTTTGGAGAGATTCACAATCCGTTCCGTGTTGTTCGTGCGATAATTGAAGATCGTAAAACAACTCCATTCACAACGACTAAACAACTATCTGGACTGATTGAACGTGTAGACGGTTGGCGTAAAAAGGGCTTCCATCCTGCGACTCAATACTTCATGGCGTTACGTTTGAAAGTAAATCGTGAACTTGAAGTGGTGGATCAGGTTCTGCCGAAATTGATGGAAAAATTAAATAAAAATGGTCGATTAGCCGTGATTACATTTCATTCCTTAGAAGACCGAATTGTTAAAAATCTATTTCGCATTTATCCAGAATTAGGCGAACCACTTCGTCGTAAGGTAACCCACCCAACGCGTGAAGAGGAATTAGCGAATCCCCGTAGTCGCAGCGCTAAGCTGCGTGTTTTTGTTCGCACCTAGTTAAGACTCGACCTACAGATAGTTCGGTCCAGAGGTCCGGGGCCTATCGTCTTAGTTTTTCCCTTTTCCACTACTATACGGTTTAATTAGAGGAAAGAGGTCATGGATGAACTCGGTCTTTTATAAACGCAATCGTAAAGATATTAATCCGTTTTTAAGCATTATGATTTTGGTAGGTACGTTGTTCCTAATTGCATTTTTGCATATGGAAGAGCGTCGACTGGGATATCAAATTTATTATTTAGCTCAGCAAAATAAAAAAATTGAAATCGAACGTAAAGTAAAAGAAATCGATTTAGCAAAACTTGCGATTCCGTCTCAGATTATGTCGTTTGCTAAGCACAAATTAACTCTACGAAATCCAGAACTAAATCAGATCATCCACTTGGCGTCGCCGACGCCACAGCTTAACGAAAAAGGAAAATCCTTCGATTGAAAGCTAGAATCATTATAATATTTTTATTTTTTTCAACCGTGTGGTTGTTGGTACTATCCCGCGCATTTTACATTCAGGTTTGGCCTAATGAAAAACTCGCGCAACTTCAAGAGCGAAAGTATCAAACGCGAATTAAATTAAACTCCCAGCGCGGAAGTTTTCTAGATAAAGACAAACGGGAAATTGCGATGTCGCAGATATCGTATTCAATTTATGCCGATCCAAAGCTGATCAAGGCACCCAAAGCGACGGCTAAACAATTAAGTAAATTGTTGGGAGTTAGCTATGAATCTATTTATTCACGTATAAAAGATAAAAATCGTCGCTTTGTTTGGTTGCAGCGATTCATAGATGACAATAAATATGCTCGTGTGAAAGCGGCCGACCTGGCTGGAATTTCATCTGTTCAAGAGTGGAAGCGCGTTTATCCTTTTGAAAACTTATACAAAGGAATTGTTGGGCTTGTTGGCCAAGAGGGAGTCGGGTTAGAAGGCTTAGAGTTAAGATATGATAGACAGATTGCCGGCGATAGCGAGAAAGTAAATGTCAAAAGGGATGCGCGTGGTAGACCCTTAAATATCGATGGTATGATCGTGACCGAAAACCAAATGGGTAACGACTTGGTCATGACGATTGATACAGACTTACAATTCTACTTTGAAACTCAATTAAAAGAAACGATGCAGAAATTTGAAGGTGAGGGCGCCATTGGTATCGTACTAGATGCCGCAACGTCGGAAATTCGCTCGATGGTTTCATTGGCGAATTCTGGACGCAATGATTTAGTGTTGAAACAAAAAGCGATCACGGATGTATTCGAGCCTGGATCAACTCTGAAGCCATTTGTAATGGCGTTAGGCTTGGAAGAAAACTTGATCCAAGCCAACTCAAAAATATTTTGTGAATATGGAAAAATGAAAGTGGCCGATCGTTGGATTAAAGAATCTGATCAGCATCACCAGTTCGCCTATTTAAGTCCATCAGAAATTCTGGCGTTTTCTTCGAACATCGGGGTGGCCAAGGTAGGTTTTCAATTAGGTGCGGATAGGTTGCGACAGGGCTTAGTGAAATTTGGTTTTAGCCAGAAAACAATGGTTGATTTTCCGGGTGAATCAAAAGGGGTACTTCACGAAACACCTTGGAATTCGCATTTGTTAGCTAATATTTCCTTTGGACAAGGTATCTCGGTAAATGCGCTTCAATTAACTAATTCGTTTGCGGCCTTAGTAAACGGAGGATTGTTAAATCGGCCAACCTTGGTAAAAGGGCGGCGTAATACGGAAACGTTAGAATATACTGAATTAGAAAAAGCGCCTGCCACGCGGGTGATATCTAAAAAGACATCGGATTTGCTTAAAGTGATGCTTTCGTCGGTTACTCACGAAGGCGGAACCGGAGTGAATGCTAAAGTGCCTGGTTTCTTAATTGGCGGCAAAACAGGAACGGCACAGAAAGCGAGTCAGAAATTTCGTGGTTATGAGCCGAACGCTTATCTTTCTAGTTTTATCGGATTTATCCCCGTACATGAACCTCGATATGTCATTTACGTGATGGTCGATACGCCAAAGAAATCATTCTATGGTTCCCAGGTGGCGGCTCCGGTGTTTGCAAAAGTCGCGTCCTTCTTGGCGCGTAAAGATGGAATGGTTCCAAATTTAATTTCGGATAAAAATTTAATTGCGGGATTTGATAAGAGTCGGACTTCAAAAGTAAAACCAAAAAATGATTCGGGCGATGTAGCGACCGAAACTAAAACATTGTCTTTAAGAGATGTTTTAAAATCGCCTCACGCAACCGACGAGCTTGAATTCTACGGTAAAGGTTCAAAGGTTGAACTAATGGAATCTGAAGATGCTGAAACAGGAACTAAAAAAGTAAAAGTATTTTTAAAATCCAACTAGGGACTAGTTAGCGTCCGCCGGTGATCGCGTGTTTTGGATCCAGTGGTAACCGCGACAGCCTAGTTTTCCCGGCATTGAATAGCATGTCGAAAATTCGCCTAACATGAAATCGCTCACTGGGTTTAACTTTGTAGTAAGTTCTGGTGACAGTAAATGGGGAACTTCCTTTGATGATAATTGGAAGTAATTGTTGCGTCCCCAACAATAGAGATTGTTGTTCGAAGTCTCTGCGCAGGTATGAAACTTTCCAACTTTGATTTTACTAATTTTAGTATTGGCGGAAACCAAAGTAGGCTTCATTACTGGCTCTTGGTGACCAACACCGATTTGGCCAAAATCATTTTTTCCCCAACATTTGATTTGATCATGAGCCGTGATACCACACGTATGGAAGTCGCCTAGCGACACCTGTTTGTACTGAGTTTCCGGATCGATATTCTGAATTGTTCCTTGATAATGCGCATGCCCAGTTCCAAGTTGACCAAAATCGCTGCGTCCCCAACATCTTAGTGTGTCGTCTTCCTTAATGCCACACGTATGGTATGCGCCGGAAGCAATGGATTTGAATTTGATATTTGGATCTACTGTTAATGGAACTTTTGATGATTTAATATGCCCTAAGCCTAATTGAACGAAATCTCCGCGACCCCAACATTTGGCTAAGCCTTCGATACTGATACCACATGTATGATATAGACCAACGCTAATTGATTTATACTGAGTATTAGGATCTACCGTTGTTGGCGTTAGAACTTTCTGTTGAGTCGGATCACCGATTTGGCCGTAGCTATTGTCGCCCCAGCATTTTAGAGCGTGCCAGTCGGCCCCGTCCTTTTGAACTTTGGTGATTCCGCAACTATGGAAAAGGCCAATTTTTAGAACTTCCCATTTTGGAAACGTAGAAATTTCTAACATTTGGACATAGTCTTTACTGGTGCTCACGCCTAATTGGTTGAAACGGTTGTCACCCCAGCAAAAAGTTTTTTTGTCGTTAGTTTGGATGCAACCTTGGTTGCCGATAGCAGACATTTCCAAAATATTATCAAAAGACATTTCAAAATTTTTAAATAGATTCAATTTGTTCTTTGCAATTTCGGCATTCGATACAATGACGGCATTGTTTTTAGTTTTATTCTTTGGCATTTCATAACCAACAAAATAAATCATTAGTAGTAGAATAGCAGCAAATGCGCCGTAAATCCATTTTAGGTCTTTTTTAGTTTCTAATTCTTTGAACTCACTTAAATCTTGGACTTTAAAATTTAAAGCTTTTAATGAAGTGCTAGTACGAGTATTCCCCGTTTTTCCATCACCACTTTGGCTCGCCAAGATAATAGATTGATGTAACGAGCCCTCATTTTCTGGATTATACGAATATTCCGAGAAATCATCAGAGTTTAATTTAAGCTGACTAAATTTCACTAACTTGTCTTGAGACTTTTCGTAGGAATGATAGAACGTATTTTTTAAATAATCGCTGAAAATGTGCTTATTGAATTCAGGAAAATGAATATTTAGAAAGGTACTAATCGCGTTCGATAATTCCTGGCCCGACTGATAACGTTGGTTTTTATCGTTTGCTAAACAACGATTTACAATGGTCACCAATTCCATGTACTTCGGATCGGTGTGTAATGATAAATCGGGAATAAAGCCCTGTTTGATTTTATTTAGGGTTTCAATTTCTGTTTCAGAGGCAAACAGACGGCGGTTAGCTATTAGCTCCCAAATAATCACGCCTAAAGAAAACAGATCTGTGCGGTGATCCATCGGTTCGCCACGAACTTGTTCGGGGCTCATGTAACCAAATTTACCTTTTAATGTACCTGATCCTGTCGAATCCGCTTTAGCCGTGGATTTTGCGATACCGAAATCGATAACTTTGATTTCGCCATTGTAGCTGACCATGATGTTTTGTGGGCTTACATCGCGATGAATAATGTTTAATGGCTGGCCAGTGTAAATGTCGCGCGCGGAATGAGCGTAATCTAAACCACTAGCCACTTCTTTGATAATGTAGGCAATAAACTCGATCGGGAGCTTTCTGTTTTCGTTTCCAAGGGCTTGAATAATTTGTTTCAAGTTCTTGCCATGAACGAATTCCATGACAATGTAAAACTGACTGATTTTATCAACACCGAAATCAAAGATGTTTACAATATTAGATC
>DDVI01000145.1 GCA_002345205.1 Bdellovibrionaceae bacterium UBA2316
AGGATCAAGATGAAATGGTTATAGAGCTTCGATCTTATTTAAAAAAGAATCAGAAAAATCCAGAGAAAATAAAGAATTTTTTCCAAGCGGAAAAAGTCAAGTACGCAGCTTAAACAGTCAATCTATGCTGCAGTCTTGGTAATAATCAAATTAATAGTTCATAAAATCGAAATCCTAAAGGATGGTTTTGAAATTCATTTCCATCTGGGCCAAGCCCACTATGATAACGCACTCAAGGGTCAAACCTTGGGTGCAACTTTTTTGTTTATGTGCAAGGTCGTGGTTGGATTGATAAGGTTATTGACAATGGTTTAGGGGGAAAGCAAAGCGGCGGATGTGCCAAAGGTGGTAAAAAGACAAAAGAAAACCCTTCGGGCCTTTTGGGTCCTAGTGGAGGATTTTCGAATTTTGGGATTGAGAGTCAGAAACTAAATTTTTTCAAGCGTGTGGGTTCGTCTCGCTTGACAAGTGGTGCAGCCAACTTGAGGAGTTTCGAACTGCCTGCGTCAATTATGAAAGATCAGCATCCTAAAGAGATTACTTCTTTTCTGATAAAACAAATACCACCCATCTCAGCAACTGGTAGTTTGTGCGGAACAAAAGTACGATGAATAAAATCGCCGCACAAATCTTAATCATGAAAAGTAGTTGTCCAATAAATTATTGATCTCGTTTGATATACATTGTATATAAGTATTAATATTATGCCTAGAAAACTAGATATTAAAATCCCACTGAGCAAGAGAACTCGGAATGCAAAAAGATTATTGGCTTTGCGAAAGTCAATGAACTTGTCGCAAAGTGAATTGGCTAAATATTTTGGAATTACAACCGGTGCCATCATGCTTTGGGAAAAAGGAGATCGAGAGCTACATGGTCCAGCCTTAAAACTCTTAGAATTTTTTGAAAAAATGGCTAGTGGTGAACCAATTGACTTCACTATGGAGTCTCAGAAATGAGACTCCTATTTATCATTATGGTCGCATTTTTGTCAGTTCCTGCCAATGCTGAAACAAGTCCGCCTGAATCTGAAAGGTTCGATTTAAAAAAAGCAATTACATTTGCTATTGAGAACTCGCCCACTTTTGATTCAATTAAAAGACAGCTCAACATATCTCAACTTGACGAAAAGTCTGCCGAAGCCAAACTGCTTCCGAGCCTTGATTTAACGGCAACACATGGAATTCTTGATACCTCACCTCGAACTACAACAAGCCCGTGGAATAGCGAATTTAGTTTGGGCATAACAGAGTCGCTTTATGACAACGGCGTAACTCGAGCAAATAGCAAAATTGCGAATTTAAACAAGAAACAAGCGGAACTCAATTTTGAAGATCAAAAAAATAAGGTCAGTCTTGATATTGTATCGCAGTTCTTAACTTATTCTTTAAATATCAAATTATTAGAAATTCAAGAAAAACAATTTAAGCTCATCAGCAGACAGTATCAGACAATTTCTAGAGACTATTATCAGGGAATTAAGACAAAAAAAGATTTCCTTCGATTTAAAACACAAGTCAGTCGTGGCGAAATTAATTTAGTTGCTGCCAAAGCCACTGTCGAAAAATCTAAGCAAGAGCTTCAAAGGCTTATTGGCATAAACCTAAACTCAAATTCAGAAATTGAATTTATTCCAATTTCTTTTGAAACAGTAAAAAATGAAATCCCCGATTCAACGCTAAGTATTGAAAATCATCTTCAGTATCGAGCTGCCCAAATTCAAAAAGAAGCCAACCAACTAAATGCCGATCTCATCAGTAGAAAGAATTTACCAGAGTGGTTTCTATCAACTGGCGTAAACTATACGAGCTCTAATTATATTGGAACGGGTCAATCTTTTTCTGACAACGCACGGACTGGATGGAATGCTCTTCTCACCGTTAAATACAACTTTTTTGATTGGGGAACTAGGTCACGAGATAAAGCGGTCGCTTTACATAAAAACATTATCCAAAATAACGAACTCGATTCAAATTCACTTCTACTTAAATCATCCCTTAAGCAGTTATTGATAAACGCAAGACAGATTCAAAAGAACTTTGGATTAGCAAAAGAGCTACTGGCTCTTGAAAAAGACAACATCGATTTTATTGAAAGAGAGTATCGGAACGGGAAAGTGCAATATCTAGATTTGATAGCTGGTTTAAATAACATTTCCGATGCCGAAATTAAGTACTACTCTGCCGTGTCTGATTTACAGACAACAAAATATACACTGCTCTATCACCAAGGAAAGCTTTATGAAGAACTTCTTAAGTAAAAAAATTATTTTGGGCTTACTAATACTTGGTGCATTTGGCAGCGTTGTTTACTTTCGCTCGAGTAATTCAGTCTCTGGCAGCAAAAGCGGATATGGCACAGTCATTAAGCAGGATATTATGCAGAGAGTGACTATTGCAGGGACTGTCACTCCACTTAAAAAGACGATTGTGACAGCTCCCTACAACGGATATGTAAAAAAACTCTTTGTAAAAATCGGCGATAAAGTAAAGCAAGGCGATCCGATAGTAAGTGTTGTTCAATCTTTGCAGGCAAGCGACAGTTCATTTCCGTTGCGTTCACCGCTTTCTGGGGTCGTAGTTCAAATTGAAAAATCCGAAGGTGAGTATGTAAAAGAAGGCGATCCGAAAGAATTCATTCTAAGAATTGATGACACAAGCAAGCTGTATGTTGTTGCGAATGCTCCAGAAATCGACAGAGTAAAAGTTAAAGCTGGTCAGGATGCCATAATTAATGCATCAGCAATTTTGAGTCGAAAGTATAAAGGGGTTATTCGAGACCTGTCTCTTGCAGCAAGAGAAAAAGACCAATGGAGCAGATCTCAAGTTGTGGAATTTCCTATCCGTATTGAAATTACAGACAGCGACGAGACAATAAAATCTGGTATGTCCGTCGTTATTGATGTCATCACGGCAAAAAAAGAAAATGTATTGACACTTAGACATGAATTTATTCGTCGAGAAAATGAAAAGCATTTTGTTGTTCTGGCTTCAGGCAAGCGTAAAGATATTCAAGTGGGCATTCAAAATGAAGAGGGCTTTGAAATTGTTTCAGGCCTGCGAGAAGGTGAAAGAATCAAACAAATTGATTTCTCAGAAATGATTTCGGTGGAATAAAAGAGATGAATGCAATTGAAATTGAGCATCTTCACTATTCCTATGCAAACGATGGATCTACAACGCCTATACTAATAGATCTGAGTATGGCAGTGAAAAGAGGAGAGTTAGTTGCCATACAGGGTCCTTCGGGATCGGGAAAATCCACGTTACTTTATCTATTGGGATTGCTTTCAGCCCCTACTAAAGGAACTATCAGGATCAGCGAAAAAGATATTTCTGCGTTAAGTGAAGATGAGCTTGCCCATACTAGAAATAAAAATATTGGTTTTATCTTTCAGCAGTTTCATCTGTTACCAAAAACAAGCGTCATCGACAACATTTTGCTACCGACCCAATATTCGACCGACAAAGGCTCAAAAGAAAAATATCTATCAAAAGCTAAAATGTATGCAGAAACTGTCGGACTTGGTGATCGTCTTCATCATCATCCAAACCAATTGTCTGGAGGACAGCAACAAAGAGTGGCAATTTGTCGTGCGTTAATGTGTGACCCAGAGATTATTCTAGCCGATGAGCCCACTGGTAATTTGGATTCAGTATCCGCCGAGCAAATTCTTGAATTGCTCAAAAGTTTAAATCGTGATTACAAAAAAACTATTATCATAATTACTCACGATAATGATGTAGCAAAGAAATGTGATCGGATTATCCGAATAAAAGATGGAAGCATTGTTGATGATGATAACTTGTCAGCCACTGTTGTTGAGCCAAAAGTGCATTCAGCAAAGTTGGAAAAAAAGACTCCTGCTATTTTTACTTTAAAAGGCGTTCTAGGTGCTGCAAAAGAAAGCTTTCCTTCAGCAATTAGAAACTTAGGTCGAAACAAGACTAGAACAGCCCTTACGATGATCGGTATTTCAGTGGGCATCGCTGCTGTTTTGGCAATGGTTACCTTGGGTCAATTCACTAAGGCAAAAATATTATCAGGATACGCAGATTTGGGCGTGAATACGATGGTGTTTTATGGTTACCCAAATTGGGATCAAAAGGCTACAGATATAGTTCCGGCACCATTTAGGTTTTTTGATTGGGACGGCGAACTTGTTTCTCTTAAAAAAGTATTTCCAGAAATTAAAAGAATGTCTCCAGTACTGATGGGGTGGGACGGAGCCGTCAACTACGGAGGACGCTCGATTGAACAAGATATTAGGATTTTTGGATCAAGTGAAGATGCTCTTTTAATGTCCAGAAGACAGCTATTGTTGGGACGCAATTTTTCACATGTTGAGATCGAGCAAAAGAGTGGCGTATGCATCGTCGGTTATGAAATAGCGGAACGACTTTTTTCAGACAGTCAGCCAATTGGTCAAGTTTTGAGAGTCAGTCAAGGCAATAACTCTTTTGGCTGTCGGGTCATTGGGGTGCTAGCGTCAGCAACAAGCAATAAAGAATATATGAAGCCCAATCTTCAAATCTATTTGCCATTTACCTTTTATCAAGCATTGGCTGGTGATTGGTGGTCTTCACAAATCAAAGAAGTCATGATTCAAGTTGAAATCGGTGCAGACGTCGAAAAAGTTGGAAAAGAAATAAGATCCTTTTTTGAGCAAAGATATGGCTCGTCTGGCAGATTCAGAGTAGACTCCGACAGTGTATTAGTTGCTCAGATGAAAAGATTTTTAGCTTTGTTTACAGTTCTACTATCGTCTATCGCTTTTGTAACATTAGCCGTTGGTGGAATTGGAATCACAAATATGATGTTAGTTTCGGTTTCAGAGAGATTTAGAGAAATTGGATTAAGAAAAGCCCTTGGTGCTACTAGCAGAGAAATACGCACTCAGTTTTTAGTTGAGTCAATGATCGTTTGTGCATTGGCGGGATTGATAGGATTGATTTTAGGCTTTACCGCTTATCACCTTGCTATTTGGGCATCGACTAAATTTGTAAGTAAGCTGCAATTTGAATGGACCGTAGACTGGCTCGCATTACTACTCTCGACCTTATCAATTTTTGCTGTTGGTGTCCTGAGCGGAATATTCCCCGCACTAAAAGCTGAAAAGCTTCAGGTCATTGAGGCTCTCCGCTCTGAATAAGGCCAACACAAACTAAGCAGCTTCTGGATACGCAAGTAAGATTTCGCGTAAGGCCCTATCCATATCAATTACCGGAATCATTTGAATTTTTCCGTATGCAAGAGCCTTAAGTCGGTCTTCATTGTAGCCAACAGCATCTTGACCACATACCAGAACTACGGAAGGTAATAGTCCCTTCTCAGCCAGTTCCTTAAGTAATTTGTATCCTGAAATCTGAGGGAGCTCATAATCCAGAATCAAAAATGAATAATCCCTGTTTGAAAGCTCTGACTCCACCTCCCATTCGCTTTCAGCATGCCTAACCTCGAAGTAGCCAGTTAAAGTATCAATTATTCTATTTGCATCATTGTACATTTTTGTTGCGACCAAAATTCTCATGCCAAAGATATCGGTCTATACTAAAACAATTTAAATATGCATGGACTACTTTTCAAATAGCAGCCCATGATTCATTTTTGATGAGTACAAAAACTTTGTCGCTGCCTCAATATCGATTTCTGTACCATCGAGATACAATCGTTTGTTAGTGATGTGCATAACTCCAATATGACCTTGGTCTGGAATGCTTTCGACACCATAGCTAAACAGTAAAAGAAGATGCTTTTCTAGAAGCCTGATAATTTCTTTTGAACTTTTATCTTCGGTTTTAAATGCATCAACCACATGCTGGGCGATGATTGGTTCTGATTTAATAAATGCCACAGTATTTTCGTGGCTGGCCCCTTGGGTGTTGAAATCCTCATTTAAACCAGCTCTGATAGTCATAAGGCCATCCATGGGGTCAGAGCCCTCGGGCCACTCGTTTAGAAGTGTCACGAATATAGCTTTTAAAGCTTTTTAAATGGGGACCAGTATTAAAATTCAAATTATTTTAACAGCGCAGATCGCTGTTTTTTGAAAAAATAATTCTTGTCCCCACGGCCTTGCACAAAAAGGTTCGTCGGGGAAATAATAGGGATTTGGTGGGCATGAAAATCACAAACAAAAACTCCGTATAAAATACGGAGTCACGAGTAACTTTATTTTTTCAAGATGAAGTGTTTGATGACCACTCACAT
>DDVI01000139.1 GCA_002345205.1 Bdellovibrionaceae bacterium UBA2316
AGGCTTTGCTCCGTCAACAGAAGAATTTCAGACTCAGCTCTGTTAGCTCAGAGTTTAGAAAGTAGGCCACATGAGTGCAATTAAGTTTTTATCATGGATTTTGGGAGTTGTTTTCACTTTGGGGTTGGTTGATTCGTTTGCCCACCTCACCTACAAGATGGGGCAAGCAGCCATCCACGCCCATCAGCATGATCAAATTTCTTATTCCAGCTATAACAAACTGCTGTGGCATACTGTTAAGACCCGACACTAAATTTTTTAGACTCAAACTTTTTCAGCCTCCTATAAAAAATGAGGAGAAATTAAAATGGGTCGAATCAATGCAATTTATGTCAGAGTTAGCACGGATGGACAACAGACAGGAATGGAATCTCAGATCCGTGCTGTTAAAGAATGGTGTTTCAGAAATCAGATCACACAATATGAAATCTTTGCCGACGAGGGAATATCTGGGGCCAAAGAAAGTCGCCCCGCCTTGAACCGTTTGATGACAATGACTGAAAATAATGAAGTTGAACAAGTCATTGTGTTTTCATTTTCACGTTTTGCAAGAAGCACAAGTCATTTACTTAAGGGACTGAAAACTTTCAAAGAGCATAATACAAGATTTATTTCCATCACTGAGTCCATTGATACGAATTCCCCTTTGGGAGTGGCTCTCTATACGATTCTTGGGGCTCTGGCCCAGCTAGAACGTGAAATGATCATAGAGAGAGTACGCGCAGGAATGGCGAATGCAAAAGCCAAGGGCAAACGAATTGGCAGGGTCAAAAAAAGAAATTCTATTTTGATCAGGTCTTTAATTGATGCCAAACCTTCTTATCGCGAGGTTGCCAGGATCGCAAAATGTTCCCACGGGAGTGTCCATGCCGAAAAACGGGCTATTTTATTAAGAGGCGAAGATCCTGCTAAGTGGGGTTTTGATAAACCAAAATTTAATAGAAAAGCTAACACTCAAGTTTCAACAGAACAGAAAACTCATGACGAAGAGTATTCAACCGATAAAGAAGACGTTTTAAAACCGCAGGGTTAGGATCACCATGCTCACGAACATATTTTTTGATTGTCTTTTGAACATCATTGAATGAATTAATAACACCAGACCTGAGATCCGTGGGTTTTAGTGGAAAACTAGCGGTTTCATATTTTTCTCTGATTTTTGTAAGGGCTTCAAAATATTCATACCTGACAGTTTCATTGGTAACGGCGGCATAACCAAGAGTCATGCGAATATCAGTATGACCCAATAATTTTTTAAGTGTGGTGATGTTGATTCCAGCAGACAAAAGCGAAGTTGCAAAAGTATGACGTAGCCTATGGGTTACGACTGGCCCAGGAACAGTCAGATCCTTCATAATATTTCTAAGGACGGCACTAATGTGTACAGCGCTTCGTTTTCTACCCGTGGGATTTGAAATCAAATGATGCTTTTCAAAATCATTTTTATTAACGTAGTTTTTTAGATTTAATATTTTATGAACAACGGCCAAAGTATCAGCATCCAGCGGCATCAGGCGTTCAGTTTTAAATTTGGGCATGAATATTCTAAGGTATGAGTTTTCAAAATTATCAGTTTCAAGGCAGTTCATTTTTAAGTAAAGCATTTCACCAACTCTCACCCCACACCTTCGCATGAGATAAAGTCCCAGATGATCTATGTCGCTGCTGTTACTGAGGCGCTTTTGGAGTTCAATATCAATTTCTGGAGGAAATGGCCGTGGTAAAGTTTGAACTCGTTTTGGAAAATCCTCTGGTTTGATTAATTCGTTGGGGTGATCTTTTAATTTTTTATGTTGAAAAAGCCAATCAAGATAGCGCCTGAGCTGCACCAGTCTTGCAAAACGCTGATTATCTTTCATTCCTCGGTCTTGCAAGTACTTCATGAAAGATTCAATATCACTACGGTCAATATTATAAGGTCTTTTTTTAGTATTCAAATGGAGTCTGTAAAATGATCTTAAAAAAGATTTATACCCGCTTGCAGTATAGGGAGCGCTACTTGCTTTAATAACAGAAAGAAAACTTTCAGCAATTTCTGGAAGTTCTGCTTGTAGGGGCTTAATGCAATCTTCTCTGAAATGGGGATCAATTTTTTTATAAAACCCCGAGGGCAAATCGCCTTCCTTTTCCAGCCATCGAAGGTACCCACCAAGTGATTTTTGATGTCCTTGGCGGGTACTGAATTTAAGCCCATGAAGTGTGAGGTCGGTATCAAATTCTTCTATATGAAGCCGTTGAAGGTCGATGATTTTCATTTTTGATTGAATTAAAAACCGATGAAAATGACAAAGACTAGCACGATAAAGGCTCACAGTGTTTTTTGAACGCGAGAGGGCGAGATATTTTAAAAACTCCTCTGCTCTTTCTGGTAATTCTTGTTTACGAAAGTGCAGCATATCTAGCTTTCAGGCGTTCCATGGCTTTATCATAATGCTCTTTAATGTCTTCAATTCGAAGTTCAATATAAATAAGCGAGGTCCTTGGATCACTGTGACCGAGAAGCTTTTGAATGGTTGTAAGTGGAGTTCCGGCTCTTGCTATATCAGAGGCAAAAGCATGACGAAATTGATGAGCTTTTGCTTTTGGAAGATTAATTTTATTTCGTCGGTAGCGGAAAAGAGATTTAATGCCTTCACGGGTCATTTTTTGACCTGCTTTTTTACCTTGAAGAACAACAAAAAAATAATCTGTATTTTTCTCAATGCGTTCAAATTCAAGATATTTTTGAAATACTTGCATCAGTTGAAATGACATGGGAACAATACGATCGCGGCGCCCTTTTCCGTGGACTTTGATGCAGCTTTGATGAAAATTAATATCATCAATTTTAAGCTGAATCACCTCTTGTGAGCGCAAGCCACAAAGAAGCATAGTCAAGGTGATCCCAAGATCGCGGTATCTTTTAATATCAGATAAAAATTTATCGACATCTTCTGGTAAAAGTGGATCTGCAGTTTTTTTGGGGACTTTTACTTTAAGTTCTAGAAAAGGCTTTGTTCTTCGAGCTTGTAGCCCAAGAAATGAAGCCCTTTTCATTTTATGTTTATAGTTGGTTCTTTGAAGTAATACGCCAGGAGCCATGGGAATAATTTGATTGAAACAAAATCTGTAAAAAGCACGGACACAGGATAATCGTTGATTTATAGATGTGGGCTGATCATTTTTTTTCTTCAGGTGGAACATATAATCTTGAAGATCTTTTTGATTAAAGACTTCAAATTTTTTTAAATCAGCACCAAACCAACGCATAAAAGATAAAAGAGCATAGGCATAAGATCTGTTGGTATCGGGGGAAAACCCTTGAAGTTCTAGAACTTCAAAATAGCTGTTAGCTTTATCAATAAGCGATCCTTTGCCGTCAATCCGAAACGAAAAACCATGGGTCCAAATTTTCAAAATCACTCCCTTTTGAAAAAAATTGACCGCAAATGATACAACGGGGGCAAAATTTTTCTATAATTGTGGAGACTGTTACTGTATCTAGACTTTGTGCGGAAGATTTATCCATCACGATATTTTTAGTTTTGATTCTTTTCTTTTTATTAATTCGGTATACACGGTTGCGATCAGCGTGGTCCCTTTTCGCATCGGCGCTGAGAGCATATTTTTTCTTTGCAAGCTTTGTTTTCTGCTGGTAGCCAAAGTCTCGACAGGAGCCAGAGCAGTATTTATGGCCACGGAAACAGCTTCTACAAATGATAAAATGGATCTGACAAGTAGGACACTCTAAATGTAGGCATATTGATAAGTGGCGAGCTTTAAAATTTGATGCCAAATAAAAAATCTCCTGATATCAGTTTAATCTCATATCGAGGTATCTATGAAGTTAGTTCACTCATCACAAACAAAAATTGGACGTAATGATCCCTGCCCTTGCGGCAGTGGTCAGAAATATAAAAAATGTTGTTGGGAAGTGGATCAGACCAAATCACTTAACCAGCACCTAGAAACTGCTGATCGTGATGAAGGATTTAATGGTCCTGTGTCGCAAACTGAAATGCAGGCCATGATGAAACAGATTGGAAAAATCATAGAATCTAAAGGCTTGTCTATGGATGAAGCCAATGACTATTTTACTGGTCGACATATGGATGATATCGCTGCTGAGTATCGCGAGGTTCATACTAGCTCACCGAAAGAAATGGCTGAAGATTTGGCATTACAGGCGCACTCAATGAAAACCCCAAAGCAAAGAATTTTAGCGGCCCAAAAAGCTATTGAAATGGATCCAAATTGTGCAGAAGCTTATAATGTTTTAGCCGATGAGTTTGGTGAAACTCCTCTTGATGAAATTGAATATTATGAAAAGGCTATTGCTGCGGCTAAAAGAACATTGGGTGAAAAATTTTTTAAAGAAAATAAAGGTCACTTCTGGGCAATGCATGAGACCAGGTCCTTCATGCGGGCGAAACAGTTTATGGCTCAATCACTTTGGAGTATTCATCGACAATCAGATGCCATTACAAGCATGTGGGAGCTTCTTGAATTAAACCCTCACGACAATCAAGGAAACAGATACATTTTGTTTGATTGGCTTTTAGCTGATAATCGTCAGCAAGATATTGAAAAACTCATCAAACTTTATCCTGAGGATATTGGAGCACACTGGGAGTATAATAAAACTCTTTTCTATTTTAAAAAGTTTGGTCCTGAAAGTGAAAAAACAAAAACTCAAGCTCAAGTTGCTTTTTCAGCCAATGAACACGTTGTTAAATATTTAACTGGTAAGATTAAAATACCTGATGAGATGCCATATGCTTATTCTTTTGGAAGCAAAGAAGAAGCCATCTGCTATGTTCAAGACTCTATTATTGGTTGGATGAACACTCTTAAAGCTCCTGAGTGGCTGATGAGTCTTGATTTAAAATCTGAAAAACCAAAAGCTAAGAGGAAAAAATAAATGAAAGTATCAGAGATTTTTTTAAACTACGCGGCCCCTATAAGAGAGGGACTCCAAAACTGTACAAGTGTTGAGTATTTGAAACAAGCGTACATGATTCCGGAACTGGTTTGGAACTGTGTTGTTTTAGATAAAAATCGAAAACCAGGCCAACTTCCTTCTAAACTTCTTGATGCTGTTGAACAAAACTTTCCAAAACACTTAAAGCATCAAGGTCTGCAAGTAATGAACTTCTGGGTTCAACGTAAAGAAAAGGAGTTTTCCCAATACCAGTGGCCCATAGTTACAGAAATCTATGAGAATTTGAAAAAGGAAATCATTGTACGAGTATGTATACATGGAGATGAAAAGTTAGAATCAAAACTTCCAAACGAATGGAGAGATAAGAGTTCTGGAAGAGTAATACCACTACCCAAACAATAGATTAGCCCGTTAATTACCGAACTGGTCACTTACCGAAAGGAAAAAGAAGCTGCTGATCGTTTGAAGCTTGAGCAACTACAGGAGTCTATCAAGGCAGATTCCAACAATCAATCACTCGATGAAATGAAAAAAATGAACGTTTCCCAAGAGGCCATTCAAAAAGTTGAAACGAGTCTTCAAGAAGAAGCAAAATCCAAAGTCACTGAGATCCAAGGGCAATACTATGAAACTTTTGATTGATTTTTAAAGGGATGCCTTTTTAGGGTCCCTATAAAAATCAGGCCTTCAAATGAAAAATGGCTCTGCCTAAAACGGTAGAGCCATTTTTGCTTTCAGAGCCTTGCAACCAAGAGGTTTAGAAACTTTACGGCTTCAAAAATGTAATGGAAGTCATAGAAACCAAATCCATCGGCTGATTGTTGCTGCCAAGAACTTTAAAACCTTTTTGTGTTAGCAATTCAATAGTTTTTGAAACGATAATAGCTCTAGTTTCCGTATGTACCGTATCAAAACCACTAAATGATTTTGCAGGTTGAAATTGTATTGCATTTTTTCCATTGCAAATAATCCGGATTGGATCATGGACGTTGCTCACTATATACAGGCAGTACCGGCTATTGTTTATCAGCTCCTCATCCATAAATGTAATATCTCCGGGCTTGGCATCTCCCGCATAACTAGTTGAAGAAACCAAAGCTAAGACAAAAATTGCAATCAAAGACTTAATCATAAAACACCTCTAGAGAAGTATACTTGCAAGCTCATGCCATGTAATTTTGACCATTTGAGCGTCTAAAATGAATACAAAAAAAACAGCTCGAACCCAACAAATCAACGAAGTTTCAATAACTTATTTAATATATCTTGTTATTTCCAATAAATGGCACAATACGGACCCTCTCCGTAATATTCAGGGGT
>DDVI01000106.1 GCA_002345205.1 Bdellovibrionaceae bacterium UBA2316
AACCGGTGAATATGGAGCTGAGACGGCGGCCGCATTTCAACGAAAATGAAATTAAAAAACTAATCGATTTAAGTGTGGCACGATTGAAACTGGCCCCTTAGCCTGCGGTTTTACGGTAATTTCCCGGAAGGAATCCTGCTTGCACGATTGCAGGCATGATTCACTTTAAATGCCCTCGGCCACATTTAATGAATGCTTTGGTCAAAAGAAGAGACAATTTAATTCTAAGGTGGCGCGCACTCTTTCCAGCATGGTCTCTTTAAAGGAGTCAGCTGAACACACCAAATGTAAACCCATCTCCATAGGCCTAATGGTGGAAAGGAACTCGCCGAATCTTAGGATATAATGTCGCTCGAATGCCAGCCAAGGGGCTATTAGATGAGTGTCCGTATTATTTTAAGTACATTAAAAGGCATTTCCCAAAAGCTCGGCATGTAACTTTTAAAGGTCGCGCAAGCGCCGTTGTAGGCCAGGGGGAATTGAAAAAAGTAGGTTTTGATCCGCTATTTTCACTGAATCATACGTGTGCGACACTTAGAGCGAGGACATCGCGTTTAATTAGAAAAACCTGGAACACGACCAAGAAGCTAGAAAGATTAGATCTTCACTTAGCAATGGTGTGCCTTCATCATAATAGAAATTTAAAAAGTTATACCCCTCCCCTAGCCGCAGGCTGAGGGGCCAGTTCTTAAAAGTTAAAGCGCAGTGCTAGACCCGACGATACATAGTACTGCAAATCTTTTTTTCCATTGTTATATATAGCAATAATTCCGGTATCCAAGATTCGCATGTGATACGCAATCGCAACTCGTGCGCTCAGGTACGTAAGGACCGAGCCAAATTCGATACCCCAGCGGAAAGCGGTTTGATCGTAGTAATTACTGTAGGGGTATTGGCTGGGGCCTTCTAGGAAGTAATGTTCTGAGTCCCAGGCGCGTGTTGTGAAGAATCCAATCTGCATCGGAACCCATTGTCTATTTTCCCGCTCTATATTCCAGCAGGAATAGCGATACGCAAAATTAGATTGCCATTTGTTGTGAGTTTGAATTTTATATGTTCCTAAAGAAAATTCTACCGAGTGAGGGCTCTCCCATTCGTAAATCATACCGGCGCCGAATTCACCCAGGAAACCCATACGATTAAATGTAAATTGCCAATCGGCTTTAGCCTGTGAAACAAAACTAAAGATGAAAACAAAAATTAATTTTTTAATGTTTCCCTCGCTGATTCGCCAGTGTGCTGTTTAGTGATAGTAACTTGAGTTCCTTGAATTTCGACAATTAACCATTGCGCACCTTCAACGCGAGGACTTTGAAGCATGACTGTGTCACCATCACGGGTCAATCCATACACATGATTATGACCATTAAAGATCATTTGTACTTTAGGGTTTGCAATAATATCAGAAAAAGTTTGCGCAGTATCACCCGAGTAGCGTTCTTTATCTCGTAAGCTCGTATGGGCAAAAATAAATACTGGTTTAGAGGATGTGTCGATGGCTTCTTTTAACCAGTTTGGATTGAATGCATCCGGGTGTTCCAAATTTACGGCATTAAAAAAAACAAAGCGCTTGGAATCCGATTCGAACCAGAAGTCAACCATACCAAAAACTTTTTCAAAAATTTCCAAACCGGCGCCAATGGCGTCGTGATTGCCAATTACGCTAATAACGGGATGCTTAAATAGGACATAGGTGTTTAGATACTGATCGTATTCAAAGTTGTAACCGCTATTGGTAACATCTCCCAGGCTAACAATAAAGTCGATGTCGGTGGCTTTGTTTATCTGAGTAACCGTTTCATCCATATCTTTATAGTTTTGGTGAGGATCGCTGTAGATAGCAATTCTAATTTTACCGTCGGCTTCGATGTTTTGAATCCGTTTGATTGCGTCGATATTAAGGTCTCGTTCCTGGTGGAATAATTGATCAGAAAACGGGGAGTTTCTAAACGGAGCACAGTTAACAAAAAATAACGTGAATGCTAGCAATATGGTAAATGAAATTAGGAGTTTCAAAATATATACTCCATCTGAAACCCGCCAAATACATCGGAACGTATAGTTCGTATTGGACCAATCGGCGAGAAAACGGTTGTAGCTTCAAATATCTTTCTGTTCGCCGCATAACCTAAGTGGAAACCATAGGCAGTATATTCGTTTAGTTTTAACATAGAGCCGACATCGATAACTTTTTCTTCAAAATAAAGACGTCGGTCGTCTTCAAGACGATTTACATGGGAATAAGCGCGATTAGTTAGGCCGCCACGAATTTGAATGGATAGGTCAGCGTCGACTTCGATTTGAAATCGACCCAGTAAACCTACCGAAGTAAAAGTGAAGGCGGCGCTACGTTTGTCGTCGTCGTGCCACTCAACTCTAAGAAAGGGAAATCCAACCGTGATTGCTAAGTTCGGCTGATACTGACAAACAAAACCAACTAATGGAATTGTTTTTCCATTCCAAATGCCACGGTTGCCCGAATGTTGGAATCCATATAACCAGTTCCAACCCTGATTTGGTGCTGTTTTAAATACCACGGAATAGGCATTCCATGTGTCGCGTCGATGCTGGAATGTTTCATCGCTGGCGGACTCGCGTGCCCAGAAAATGCTATACGAACTTTGATCGTCATTTATTAACCCGGCCGAAAGGATTTTGACTTAATTAAGCTGCGTATTTAAATCCAAATACTTTCGGC
>DDVI01000118.1 GCA_002345205.1 Bdellovibrionaceae bacterium UBA2316
ACAATTTTTAATATCTCGCCGATATTACCAAGTCGATGGAATATATTTTTTCGGCCAAGTTATAGTAACCTATCCCAAGACTTGGTAATTCACTGCCGTCGTATTTAAAATTTAAATCATAGCCTAATCCAAAGGCGCGATTAGTTCTAAGCTCTGTATGCCAAACCTCATGGAACTCTAATCCCTTCGAAGGATAGCTAATTCTTTCAATATGTCGATGGTAACCAGTTTCGCTTTCTATTTTTCGAGCGGCCTCTCTGTAAGGTTGAAGTTCCGGTTGGGCCCCTTCTGTACCATAATGTCGATAGGCATAGGCAGAAAGACATATCGTGTCTGGGCAAAATGTTTTAGCCTCTGAAGCCAATATTTTCTTTTCTTTTAAAACTTGAGCATAGCAAATGTATTGGGCGATTTGATTGGCGTCAAATTCTTTGCAAATATCTTTATCTTGGTTTTCAGAAAAAATTTCGCCATAGCACGTACTTTGTTCAAAAAGATTGGCAATTGTTTGGCAAAACTCCACTGCCTTTTTAAGTCCTTTTAAATTTGGACTTCCCAAATAAATGCCTTTGGCTGTTTCGTATTTCTTGTTTGCTTCGTCCTGCTGAAACTTTATTTTTTCTCGATAGGCGTCTTCAGCAGAGTTATCTTTCTTAATTAAGAACGAAAAACATCCCGTATTTGCTAATCCAATTAAAAATATCAATAGTAATCTAAATTTCATCTTATTTATGCTTTTATGACCTGTCCTATAAGTCAAAATATTAACATCAAATCGGTCGCACACAACGAAAAACAAATCCAATCACGACGCTACTTTTCGAGGTTTTCAGTTTACTAATTTTAAAGCATCTTCACTACTATGATCTATTAAGTTTCACTTGATTTGCAACTACACTGATGAGAAGAGAAAGCATGGCCTATATAAGACTTGATGACGGGACCCAATTCGATTTATCCATTCCCGTAACTCAGCTTTCACAACCGGAACGATTTAAAAAGGCAATGAAAACCTTTGGTATTGTATTCGCCATTTCTTTAGTTTCGATTCTAGTTCCCGTTTTTCACTTTGTATTAGTTCCACTGTTTTTAATAGCTTCTATTGTTTTGGCGTTTCGGCAATATAACAAAGTGTTTGAATTTGATTTAAAAGGTGTCCAGTGCCCGAAATGCAAAGACGACTTAAAAGAAGGACTCCTGACAACAAAAGAAAATAGATTTTCTGTCTATTGTTTTACCTGTCGACGGAATCTTTCTGTTGGTACTTGATTTATTTCTAACAACCTCGAAAATAAAATATTCCAAAAATCCCTGTTCTGCAATATACGCCTTGACCACAGATTGGGCTTATTAGTAGACACCTGAGCATGATTAAAAATATTTCCGTTCTAGTTATTTTTCTTACAAGCCTAAGTGCTTTCGCACAGATTACGGAAGCTGATTTTAACCTTGTTACAAAAGCCTTTCATGATGAATATGATTCTGAATTAATAGTTAAAAACCAAAATATCTCGATTAACCCGGCATCAAGTCCCGCGATGATAGGCTTTTGGTGGAAGCTGGATGAAGTCCGTGCTGCTTATTCATCCTTGTTTGATAAAGACACGCAAATCCTTACTCATTATTTATTTTTATTCGGTGGCTATGCTCGAATGAAAGGAATGACTCGGGATGGGGTCGCGGCGACGCTTTGTCACGAATTAGGTCACGGCATCGGCGGGGAACCTTATAAAAATTATGAATTCGAAGACACCGACGTATCGGTGGAAGGCCAAGCTGATTATTTCGCATTTCGCTATTGCTTAGTACGTATCTTCAAACGCTTACCGCCAGCACAATCCGTAAAACCACTTAATGCATATACTGATTCTATTTGCAAAACGGTCCCTGATGCCTCTTATGCTTTTTGTATGCGCGCCTTTCAAACCTTGGAAAGTGAACGTATTTTTTTTAAATTGAATCCTGACGATCCAAATTCCGAATACGAAAAAAGTGACCCCTCGATCGTAGTCACGGTAAATAAAGATCCCTATCACTATCCTTCAAGCCAATGTCGCCTAGATACAATGATGAATGGAATCTTAGGAAAAGAACGTCCACGCTGTTGGTATGCCCCTTAACTAGTTATTTATCTATAACTCCCCATTCAAGAAGGTTCCAATGCAACAATCGACTATCAATCCAGATCAATTCACGGGTTATCAAAAATTTGTAATCGCAATTTTAGCGTTTCTCCAATTCACCATCATTTTGGACTTCATGATTATGTCGCCTATGGGTGCGATCCTGATGCCCGCTTTAAAAATTTCTCCAGCACAGTTTGGTACGGTCGTATCTGCCTATGCCTTAAGCGCGGGTATTTCTGGTTTCCTCGCGGCCGGATTCGCAGATCGCTATGATCGCAAAAAACTACTTTTGTTCTTTTACGCTGGCTTTGTATTGGGCACATTATTTTGCGGTTTAGCTCCCAATTATTATTTCTTACTTGCAGCCCGAATCGTCACGGGAATTTTCGGTGGGGTTATTGGATCCGTTGTAATGGCAATTGCGACCGATTTATTTCCATTCCAAATGCGCGGTCGCGTGATGGGATTTTTGCAGACAGCATTTGCAGCTAGTCAAATTCTGGGGATTCCAGCTGGTTTATTTTTTTCAAATCATTGGGGATGGCATTCTCCATTTTTGATGATTGTTGCCGTTAGCGCTGTTGTCGGCGGCATTATCGTCATGTATTTGAAACCAGTGAATTCCCACCTCGCAGTGAAACCCGATAGAAATGCGTTTCATCATCTATTTACTACTTTGAAAAATACGGACTATATCCTGCCCTTTTTAACTACCGGACTATTAAGTTTAGGCGGTTACATGCTTATGCCCTTCAGTAGTGCGTTCACTGTTCACAATCTAGGAATTCACATCGAAAGTTTACCGTCCATCTATTTGTTTACAGGACTTGCCTCGATATTTATTGGGCCTTTAGTAGGTAAAGCCGCCGATGCATTTGGAAAATTTAAAGTGTTTGTTTTTGGTTCCGGCGTGAGCGCTGTGATGGTAGTGATCTATACAAATTTGGGTATAACGCCCTTGTATGCGGTGGTTGCAGTCAATACAGTAATGTTCGTCGGTATTTTCTCAAGAATGATTCCATCCCAAGCATTGATGTCCGCCATTCCAACTCCTGAAAACCGTGGTGCCTTTATGGCCGTAAGCGCATCACTTCAACAGTTAGCAGGCGGAGTCGCATCACTTGTGGCGGGATTAATTGTTGTCGAAGGCACCGAAGGGGTCTTAGAGCACTTTGATACCCTTGGTTACATTATGGTTGGGACGACAATCGTAACGACCATCTCGATGTACATCATTAGTAATCGCGTTTCGGTCCCTAACGCGCATCCGGCTTAAATTTTATTTAAAAAATTAAAAGTATAGTTTGATAAAATGGCGCAACATCGACGGATGTTCATTTTGCACACCAGCTTTTGGACGCACAAATCGGGCATGATAACTTGGTAAATCTGCCCAGTGCATGCGAGGGCGTTCATGATGGGCCATGTGGTAACCACCATTTAACAAAAAGAAATTTAACACCTTAGACGTAAAAGTTTTTGAGTGATGATGTTCTGAATTTGCATCACAACCATCATGCAGGAAAAAATTAATAAAAACTAAAATATTTGAACTTAATATCCAAGCCAACATAACATGAACTACGAATGAAAACGGATTCCACAGCAGCCCAACTATAGTGAAAACGAATAAACTGATTGTCTCGCAGATTAGTGACTTTGAACGTTCACTTGGCAATCCCGTAAAAAAAGAGCGAGGCCGTAACTTCATCTGTGCGATTTGGGCGTTGAATGTATAGTAGAAAATGCGCCATAGGCCTGTTCGATTGCCCACCACATGCGCCCCCATCCAATCCTTTTCATTATTGGGATTAGGATGATGATTAATTAAATGAGGCACATAAATTGTTGTTACAGGCATACCGGTCGCAATAGATAATACCATATTCAGAAAGATATTCGCGTTTGTGCTTTCAAACATTCCTAGATGCATCAGATTATGATTTATATTGAAACAAATGTACGTCGTAAATATCAAACCCGGAATCAGCAAAACCGTACTCCAGCCCGGTAGGACCAGCAGTCCCCAAATCAGCAAACAGAAATGAAACGCTATGAAAAACAGACTTCGCAGATCTCTGCGATCACTAAGCTTCATTTTTTCCGATACCAATGGTTGTTGATTTTTGACCTTTATAGTCGTGGCCGGGATATACATACGTCGATGCTTCAGTCTCAAATAGCTGACGAACAACAGTATCCGCGATCATACGAGGCTCCTTGGTCACCGACTTATATTAACTAAGGAGGACAAACCTGGGAACTAGAAAGTACCACCGTGAAAGGTTCTTAACGCAAACGGCCATGTCCGAAAACAGCCAGTATTTTATCTTTTTTTCCTTTATATTGTCCCTATGAAACAGAGGGATATATACTATCAAGCCCTACTTGCCCGCGATCATAGATTTGATGGCAAATTTTTTGTCGGTGTAAAAACCACTGGAATTTACTGTCGCCCTATCTGCCCGGCTAAACCTAAAAAGGAAAACGTAGAATTTTATTCCACCCACTATGAAGCCGAACGTGCGGGTTATCGTCCGTGTTTGCGTTGCCGTCCAGAAAGCGCGCCTCAGTCGCCGGCCTGGATTGGAAAGTCTGCTGTCATTCAACGCGCGATTAAAGTGTTGCATGCTCAGGAATCATTAGAATTCGACGAGGATAGATTTGCCTCACTATTTGGTGTTTCCGCACGGCATTTACGCCGTTTGTTTCAGGACGAAATCGGTAAAACTCCAAAACAAATATCGTTTGAAATTCGCTTGAACCTGGCTCGGAAACTAATTATTGAAACATCTTTACCTATTACGCACATTGCGTTTGCATCCGGATTTAGTTCCATTCGGCGATTTAATGATGCCTTCAAAGAACGTTTTAAAAAAACGCCTCGCTTAATACGTCGAAATAAAATCAACGCCGGTGAAGGTTTAAAAGTATCCATCCCCTACCGGCCGCCGTTTGATTTTGATGGTTTGACAGCAAATTATAAACGTCACAGAATAGGCAATTTAGAATGGTTTGAAGATGGTAAAATGAATCGAATCGTTTCAATGGACGGCAAGGTTGGAAAGATCACCATTAGCAATGATCCCGATCATTCATGTTTAGTCGTTCATATCGATTTTCCAGATACCAGAATGATTCACGCTATTATTTCAAAGGTTCGGCATTTATTTGATTTAAATTCGGACCCCGTGGTTATTGCCAATCAACTTGAAACGAATTCCCAAATTAAAAAAATTCTTCTTAAATATCCTGGTATTCGATTACCCTCAGGTTGGGACCCATTTGAAGTTTCAATTAGTTCAATCCTTGGACAGCTGGTTAGTGTTGAACAAGGTCAGTCATTGCTTTCTGATTTGATTGAACTTTTAGGTGAAGAAACAGCCTATGTAATAAATGGTAAGAAAATTAAACTATTTCCGACACCAACTGTGTTGGCTCGCGCTCATCTGGAAAAATTAAAAACAACACGCATTCGTAAAGAAACATTAAAGTTATTTTCCCAAGCCGTCGTGGATGGAAAAATTTCTTTAGAAGCGACTCAGGATGTGGACGAGTTTTTAAATACGGTTATGTCAATTAAAGGCATCGGACCGTGGACCGCCAACTACATGGCTTTAAAAGTACTACGTCACACAGATACATTCCCAGAAACTGATCTAATTTTAGCTCGCGCCCTTGATTTACATTCGAAGGACGTTGTACAGCAAATGAGCCCATGGCGGGGATACGTGGCCGCTTTATTTTGGCGAAATTATTCTCATACGTTAGCTAAAAACAAGAAAAAAGGAGCGTCCCGTGTCACCACTTCAAATTAAATTTCAAAGTGAAATCGGCCCCATATTTTTAGTCGCTTCAGAGAAAGGTCTTCATGGAGTTTACTGGAAAGAAATGAAAATCGAGTATGCTATGCCTAAAACACAAGGCACAGCGATGGACATACTAAAAGAGACACAAAAGCAGTTGGAGCAGTACCTAAAAGGACAACGTAAAGTCTTTGATTTACCACTGGATGCAACAGGCACCGATTTTCAAAAACGAGTGTGGCTTGAACTTAGTAAAATTCCGTACGGCAAAACATTTTCTTATAGCGAAATCGCAAAGAAGATTCAAAATGATAGAGCCGTTCGAGCCGTAGGAACTGCAAATGGACGCAACCCCATCAGTTTAATTGTTCCCTGCCATCGCGTAATTGCCGCCGACGGAACTCTCGGTGGCTATGCCGGCGGTTTAGAAATTAAGGAAAAACTTTTACGTCTGGAGCAAAGTGGATCCTTATGAAGAATCTTTTACCGAAAGATGGCGAGGCATTTTATCATCCGAATTTTTTTTCTGAAAAAGAAAGTCAGGAACTTTTTCAACATCTGCATTCCGAAATTAATTGGAAACATGAACCAATTACGATTTTTGGCAAAAAAGTTATGCAGCCCCGATTAACAGCCTGGTATGGCGACGACCAAAAGGTCATTCGTTATTCGGGTATTTCAATGGAACCGCAACCCTGGACCACACCGCTTTTGCAAATTAAAAAGCGCGTGGATACCGCAGCCAAAGTATGTTTCAATAGCGTGCTATTGAACTACTACAGAAATGAAAACGATAGCATGGGCTGGCATCGCGACAATGAAAAAGAATTAGGAATCAATCCCGTTATTGCTTCGGTTAGCTTTGGCGCCCCTCGCCGGTTTCGTTTTAAGCATCATCACGAGAGCAGCCTAAAAGAATCGGTGACACTAGAAAATGGTAGTTTGTTACTAATGCAAGGACCAACTCAACATTTCTGGGCACATAGTATTCCAAAAATAAAGACCGCAATCCCCGCCCGAATTAATTTAACTTTTCGAATAATTAAATAAATTTTGCACCATATGGAGTACGGCTCAAAAAAGCCGTTAGCGTGACATTTGAGCTTGGGCCCATTCGCTTGGGCCTTTTAAAATGGCCCGCCCAACGGCCGCGAAGTCTACTTTGTTTTCACAAATAATCTGATCTATAAACTGTCCCGTTTCTATTCCACCGACACCGATCACTGGTAAAGAGGTACTTTGCTTTAAAACCGCCGCATCACTGACCAGGTAGCCTTCTGTGCTGCGACCATCTTGCCTGCGCCATCCTCCGATACCAGACGATACATCAATTAAATCAACGCCCAGATTTTCGAGTTCTTTTACAACCCAAGACATTTCATGCACTTCAAGGCCTCCGTCGCAATGATCTTGCGCGGGCAACCGAACAGCAACTAACAAACTAGGACGTTCGATTTTAATTTGTTTTACGATATCGAAAAGCAATCGACTGCGACCTTGAATATTCAAACCGTATTCGTCCTGGCGCTGATTAGTTATGGGTGACAACCACTGATTAATTCCGTATCCATGGGCCGCATGCAATTCTATAAAATCAAAACCGGCTTTGTGTGCGCGATGAGCGGCTTGGACGAACCATTCAATCCACTGCTGAATTTGCTCTTTAGTCATGGCCACCGGAGTTTCAAGTGGTCGATCTTTTACGGGAACAACGATCGCGCTTGGCCCCATCAAATCGGAACCTGTAATTTCAGTCGTCGTTTTGCCGCCCACATGAACAAGCTGAAGTCCTGCCAGACTACCTTTAGATTGAATAATCGTCGCTAACGTTGCAAGGCCTAGAATCTGCCGATCATCGTTTACGCCCATTTGATTTGCTTCACCTTTACCGGATGTATGAATAAAGCTGTATTCAACAAATACGATACCTGCTTTGACCTCGGCTAGCCGTTGATAATGCTGGCGGCTGAGGTCAGTTACAAAACCATTTTCATCTGCCGTCTTTGAAGCCATAGGTGGAACCACCACTCTATTTTGCGCCTGCTTTCCGTTTTTGAAATGATAGGAATTAAATCGACATTGACTCATATAGACTCCACTCTGACTACTAATGTATAAAGTAACGGCATTCCAAATAAAAGTGATAATTTTCGAACAATTTCGTTCGGCAAAACACATCATTTGAGCCATTAAATGATTTACTTTTTACAATCCCCATTCAAAAATAACAACACTGACGCTGACAAGGATGGCCCCATGATACATTTACATGGCAAAGAACATGATCTAGGTGGTGGACTGTTCATTCACCGAATTCTTCCAGATCGCTCCAAGCGAATGGTCGGCCCATTTACATTCCTAGATCATATGGGCCCATTAACAACCGAACCGAATCAAAACACAGACGTACGCCCTCATCCTCATATTGGATTATCGACACTGACCTACTTATACGAAGGGCGTATCGTTCATCGCGATAGCATCGGCGTGACGGCAGAAATTACGCCGGGGGAAGTAAATTGGATGACCGCCGGTCGTGGCATATCGCACTCAGAGCGCGCACATGAAAGCGAACGCGGTAAAGCCCGCCCGCTGCATGGATTGCAGTTTTGGATTGCGCTACCGGATCATTTAGAAGATTGCGATCCCAGTTTTCAACACTATGAAAAAAATCAAATTCCGAACCTAGAAACTCAAGAGTGCACTCTTTCATTGGTTGCTGGTCAAGCTTTTGGTATGCGGTCGCCGGTGCAAACATCGTCTCCAATGATTTTTGCGGATGGACGCGCTAAAAATGATTTCACATTTGATTTGAAAATTCCCGACTTTGAATTAGCCATCTACATTATCGAAGGATCGGCGAAAATGGAGTCTTACGAAATTACTAAATTCGAAATGTTAGTTGCTGAAAAAGATCAGCCGCTATCGGTAGAAATTAAAAAGGGAACCCACTTTGTCATCATTGGCGGCGAACCATTTGTAACTCCACGCTATATGTGGTGGAACCTTGTATCGAGTTCAAAAGAAAAAATTGAAGCCACCAAAAAACTTTGGGAGACACAGCAGTTCCCAATGGTTCCTGGCGAAACTGAATTCATTCCGTTACCTAAATCATAGTTGAAGCGGTCAGCCACGAACCTAAGTAAGAACACTTCATAGAGTTAAAGCTAATCTAAAACCTTGCTCGATCGCGCGCTTAGCATCTAGTTCTTGTGCTAAGTCAGCGCCACCAATAATCGATGTTTTCACGTTCGCGGCCAGTAATGGCGATTCAAGTTCTTTCAATGACTCTTGCCCGGCACAGATCACAACATGATCGACATTTAAAATTTCGGCTTTATCACGAATGCGAATATGTAGTCCCTGATCATCGATCTTTTCATAGCTAACAGAGCTTAACATTTTAACACCTTTATCTTTCAGCATCGTGCGATGAATCCAGCCTGTCGTTTTACCAAGGCCCTCCCCAAGCTTTCCGTCCTTACGCTGAAGCAATGTCACCTGTCGTGGCGGCGTCGGAATATTTCGCTCTACACCCGTCACACCACCGCGTGCTTTGACGGTCATGTCCATTCCCCAGTACGAAGCAAAGGCTTTAGGATCTTCGCTTAAACTATGATCCGTCTCGGTTAAAAATTCAGCGACGTCAAAGCCAATACCACCTGCACCGACAATGGCTACTTTTTTTCCCACAGTTATTTTTCCAGTTAGCACATCCACGTAAGACACTGATTTAGGATGATCGATACCATTGATTTGCGGCACACGTGGTTTTACACCAGTGGCAAGAACGACGTGATCGAATTTCATATCGATTAATTCGCGTGCATTCACGCGTTTATTTAACTTCATATCAACATTGTAGTGCTTAAGCATATTAGAAAAATAACGAAGGTTTTCGTAAAATTCTTCTTTGCCCGGAATTTTCTTGGCCATGTTGAACTGCCCGCCAATTTCACTCGCCGAATCAAAAACCGTAACATGATGACCACGCTGAGCCGCCGTTGTCGCAAACGACAAACCCGCAGGGCCCGCACCGACGACCGCAATTTTTTTTGGCGTATTGGCTATCATAATATTTAATTCACTCTCCCGGCACGCCCGAGGGTTAACCAAGCAAGTGGCTTCTTTGCCGCGGAAAATATGATCTAGACACGCTTGATTACAACCAATACATGTGTTGATCATATCGGAGTTACCCTGACTCGCTTTCGCCACAAATTCAGGATCGGCTAATAACGGTCTTGCCATCGATACCAAATCCGCATGTCCTGCTGCCAGAACCTCTTCTAACTTCTGAGGTGTATTAATGCGATTGGACGTGATCACTGGGATACTGACTTCTTTTTTCAATAAGCCAGTCACGGATGAAAAGGTACCACGCGGAACCATCGTCGCGATCGTAGGAATTCTGGCTTCGTGCCAGCCGATCCCCGTGTTGATAATTGTCGCGCCCGCGGCCTGAATGGCCTTACCAAGCTGAACAACTTCATTCATATCACTGCCATTGTCTACTAGATCAATCATCGACAAACGATAGATAATAATAAAATTGGTTCCAACGGCCGCGCGTATTCGCTTAACAATTTCAACAGGAAAGCGCATGCGATTTTCATAACTGCCGCCCCATTGATCCGTTCGTTTGTTAGTTTTTGCAGAAATAAATTGATTGATTAAGTAACCTTCAGAGCCCATGACTTCCACACCATCGTAGCCCGCTTTTTTTGCCTGACGAGCACAATTCACAAAATCCTTGATGGTTCTCTCTACCCCGCCACTAGATAAAGCACGTGGCTTAAACGGCGTAATCGGTGACTTGATCGCGCTTGGTGCGACCGAAAGCGGATGATACGCATAACGACCAGCGTGCAGAATCTGAAGCGCGATTTTACCGCCCTCTTTGTGAACGGCATCCGTAATGATCTTGTGATTTCTAATTTGCCAGAAATAGGTCAGCTGCGATCCGAATGGAGTCAATCGACCAAATAAATTAGGCGAAATCCCGCCGGTTAAAATCAAACCAACGCCACCACGAGCGCGTTCGGCATAATACGCGGCCATGCGGTGAAAGCCGCCTTTGGCTTCTTCAAGTCCCGTGTGCATGGAACCCATGACTACCCGGTTTTTCAACTCGGTAAAACCCAGGTTCAATGGTGAAAACATGCGCGGAAAAGAATTATTTTGGGATTGAATCAAAAAAGCCTCCAAGAATATTTTCTGGGAGGCTTTTTAAAAGAGCAACACATTTATTTACAGTCTAAATTACTGCTAAAACTTACGGACACGTTCGTGTTTGGCCAGTCGTGTACTCGATCAGTGTTTGACCCGAACAACTGTTACCATCGCAACGTTTATAAGAGAACATTCCATAGCCAAGGTACTTCATAAAGATACCAGAACATTGGTTAGGATTGTAACCTGAAATTCCCGAGCAGTATGAGTACGGAACCGACATTCCAGAGAAGGATTCGATACAATTACCGCCTAAAATTTGGTAGCCTGAGCCTATTGAAGTTTGAGTACATAGATTCTGTGCTACTACGTTGTTATTAACATCTACGCAGTTTACACCATTCCAACGATATTGAGAGTTTCCAGATTGGTAAATAGCTGACGTACACAGATTCGTTGATACGACGTTGTTATTAACATCACGGCACGTTACACCATCATAACGGTAAGCATTGTTAATCAATACATTCGCACACAAGTTCTGAGCCACTACGGCCTGCGTACCTAAGTCACGGCATGACCCGCTAACATATCCATAATTAGTAGCTGCAACAGGAGCCGGATCGCTTCCGCCCTTTTTATCACACGCCACCGCAAGTACAACCAAGCACCCAAGTGCTAGTTTCGCTAAATCTGTAAGGTTCAGTGTTTTCATTTAATTCTCCTGTTTCTTTACTTAGCTATATTAATACAGCTTTACTGTTTTTTAATGTGTAAAAATATAAGACAGAAGTTATTACATTTACGGAACAAGAAAGTGCCGTTTATCGTCTATTGATAGGGCGCTGATCTATATAACTCAAGTTCGGGGTCCCATTCTACAAGAGGATTGTCATAGATTTTTTTTATTTCAGCCCAAGACAAATCATATTCTAAAACATAGTCCGGATATTTTAATTTTAATTCATAATACGACTTACGCAGATTATACCATGGCACTTTCGGATTGATATGATGTACAACGTGTAAATTAATATCATTGAATACACGTTCGAAAAAATAAGGCATTCTAAAATTATAGGTTCCTAAAATCTGCCCACGCAGGGGCGTCCAGCATTTCTCGTCAAAATAAACGGCGTGTTCATGCGAGTGCTGCAACAACGGAATACCGACTGCGGCGACGGCTCCTAATGCCAATGGCAACATATGAAAATTTAAATAAAAACTAACCCCACCAAGCCAACAAAATAGTCCCAGATGACTCAGACTTAATACTAAAACAAGGACACTTGAAAACAACACTTGGCGCTTTTGACCTTTTTCTAAAGAAATAAAGTGATAATAGCGAGTGAAGAAAAAATAGTTAAAACAGGCCACATAGTAGCCGATGAGCACGCCCACCGGAGTTGCATAGGCGACGTGGTAGTCCTGCTGTTTCTTTTTATCACTTTTAGCAAACTCCTGGACCGTCATTTTATCTTTTGTCCAAGTCGTATCGCGATTCATCGTTTGCGAATACGTATGATGAAAATTATGAGCGATCTTCCAGTTATGAAATCCTATGTGAAAAATACTTAAAATAAAATGGCCCACTATTTTATTAGCGACTTTAATTTTAGAAAAACAAAAGTGACCTGCATCATGACCAAGCGTAAATAGGTTCGCATAGCAGCAAAATATTCCAAATGAAACCACAAGGCTTGCTATATAATGATACCAACTCCAATTAGAAACAGAATATAAGTCTAACGCTAGATACGTTAGACCAACCCAAATCAACACGGCACGAAACAGAACGAGCCACGATTTCCATTCCTTGATTTCTGTGTACTCAAGCGGAATCGCCTGAGTGAAATCAGTCCACTTTAATTGACTGGCTTTCAGTTTTTCGCTGATTGGACCTAACGGCGGAATGTAGCTTGGCATAAACGAATGCTTTCACAATAGATACGGCCAAGCAATAAAAAAAGCCCGTTCATTTCTGAACGGGCCGTAAAGGAGCGTCTATGTCGACGGTGAAGATTTAGTTAATTTAGTACTCTCTAACGGCTGCGCGCGCTTCCCGTCGTTGATAACGTCTGTGATCGGCTTTCCGAGCAGATAGTTCTGCCATTCTTTGTTCTACCACAGAGATAGAATCGCTAATGAGCATAAAAAGATCCCGACCTTCTCTTACAATCTTCTGTGCCGATCGATCTTGGCCGGTTTTATAAATAAACTCACACGAAAAAATAGGATGACGATTTGGAGTTCGTGCTCGAATGCTTTCAATATAAACATCCACGGAAGGGTTATGTGCACGATATTTTTGGAATAGACCCTCTAATTCGCTTTTCACAAAGTTGTTAATAGATTCAGACATCGCTATATTTTTATAGTGAACTTGAATTTTCATTTTGCCTCCTGTGAAGTCATATTCGCTCTTTTCAACACATAAAAAAAATATATAATTTTTATGTTTATCATTTAATTTATAAATGTGTTTACTTCTATGTTACGCTCAAGTACGTTTAAATTATATGGTGAACTATAACCACGTTTATTACTTTTATGAGGTCGCGCGATTTAACAGTATTACGAAAGCTGCCGAGCACCTAAGACTCTCACAACCGTCCTTAAGTATTCAAATCAAGACTTTAGAACAGCAACTCGGATTCAAGTTAATAGAAAAGAAGGGACGCAATATTGCCTTAACGGACTGGGGGCAAAGACTCTATGCTCAAACTGCGCGCCTTTTTCAAGGTACTAACGAACTCGTGTCTCGCTTCAATGAAAAAGATCACTCTAAAAAATTACGTATTGCGGTTTCCTCTAACGTCGAGCCGTCTCTATTTTTAGAAACCGCATTTCAAACAGAGAAAAAAAGAAACTCAAATTTAAAGATAGAGTTATTCCGAGTAAACTCGTTTGATGATGATGAGACTGAAATATTATCGGTAGCTGACTTGTTAATTACCGATCGCAGACTTTCACAGTTTCGGGACTGGTCACTGTTTGATGAAATCAACATGCCCGTCAACATGTTTCAATCCCAGGTTCACAAACCTAACGAGAACAACATTATTTTACCCGGCAAAGAAACTATTCTACGTGATGAAACTGAAGGCTACCTAAGTAGTTTGCCTCGACATAACTATCGACCGGTTATTGAGTCTGACTTTATCTCTTCGGTAATCCGCTCTGTGATTGATGGCTATGGCATTGCTTTTTTACCGATCTCTTATATGAACGAGCCCATGGAGCAAGGCCTTGTGATACGCTCTGGTCCCAAGAAAGGCTTCTGGCAACACTCTCTTTATATATATTGGAAGAATCAAGAAACGTGGTCTACCTGGCTCAATACGTTTATAAACAACGTTCAAGAGTAAATACTTTGATTGTCGCAGCGTCGGCCTTTTTCGTCATTTAGTAGCAAAAACTCAATACTTATAAGGCTTTGGAGTCGACGAGGACCTTTTAAAATGCGTTAGAGATTGGTCTTGCGATAGCGGCGTGGACCGCAATTTGTAATTTAAAAGAATCTATGAAAACACTTACTAAAACTACACTACTATCTGTTGCACTCACTATCACCATTGCTAGCTCTGCCTTTGCGGGATCATCCGCATGTTTAAGCGTCTATTCAAAACACACGATTCCAGTCGCTAAGACCAAGATTGAAAGTGTTAAACTTAATGTCTGGGATCTAAATCATGAACTTGGAAAAGCAAAAGAGGTTGCGATACCGGCGCGCTGGAAAAGCATGGTTGAAAACAATAACCATGTTGAATATCGCTACACCGAAAAAACGTTCGAGCGTCAAACGATTCAAGGCACTAAATATACCGTCAGCTATCATGTGGTTGAACCGGCAAACGGTAAGTATAAATCTACTATCGTTTTACAACATGGATTTGCAGAATCTGCGATCTATTTTAAAACGATGACCAAAGTCCTTGTGACGATGGGTTTTAGAGTGATCGGCATGGACGGAGCCAATGCGGGCCATACATTATTACGCACCTTACAAACCAGAAAACGACATTTAAGATCCCCAAGCCCCGTTGAAGATGGACTTGCCCTAGCGGAAGTTATTAGACTAGAAATTCCAAAGCCTGAAAAATTCATTATTTTAGGACACTCGCGTGGCTTTGCGGTTTCATCGTTAGCTCTAGCTACTGGCTTATTTGACAATCAATTGATTCAACATATTTCATCTAATGGCTACGATAGTTGGAAAGTTGATTCAATGGTTGATAAGCAGGTTTATAACCCATTCATCCTAATTCCGGGGGTAGGCCAGTTTTTAGAAACATTTGCGGTCCAACTACGTAATATTATCAGACGCCAAACAAATCGCGTTGCCGATCCTCTTTTACGTAACACTGTAAACAATCACCAGGTGATGAAAACAAAACAAGAAGTTGGTATCGAACTGAGTGAAGAGGTTACCCGCATGTTCTTAACCGAAGTGACAATGGAAATTGCGGAAGGCCTAAAAGGTGCTGATATCAGTCGCCATGGCTATGATAATTTACCGCTTTACGACGTGACTTTAGATCTAGCCAGTTTCGATAATGGATTTGGTTTAGTGAACCCAAAGGCACGAATCAAAATCAAACATCTTTCGAAATCGGTAAAAGAAAAAACGACGATGGTATTCGGTGATTCTGATAAATTAATTACTCCGGTGGATTCAAAACCAATTATAGACTCTATTACATCGAAACCGATCATGCTAAAAACAGATGAGGAAACTGGAATTGCGGCAACCCACTTCCTACCCAACGAAAGACCGTTTGATTTAATAGAAGTGATTCTTAACGCCTACAAATATGAACGCGCGCAAGCAATCAATGCTAATCCATAAAGCATATCGTTAAATCTGATTAGATTTTCCTTGAAGCCATGACCGCCCTTGCTATGATCGAAACCAGTAAAGGAAGGTTATGGCTGGTTCAAGTTTACTTACACTACTCGATGATATTGCAACAATTTTGGATGACGTTTCCGTTTTAACAAAAGTCGCGGCAAAGAAAACTTCAGGCGTATTAGGTGATGACTTAGCACTGAATGCGCAGCAAGTAATCGGCGTTAAAGCCGATCGTGAACTTCCTATCGTATGGGCGGTCTGCAAAGGCTCACTGATCAACAAAGTGATTTTAGTTCCACTGGCCTTAATCATCAGCGTCTTTATGCCTTCATTGATTACGCCACTCTTGATGGTGGGCGGCGCCTACTTATGCTTTGAAGGTTTTGAAAAAGTTTGGCACGTTATTTTTCATTCAAAAGAAGACGACAAAAAGCACGACGATCAACATCGTGAACATTTAGCGATGACTCCTGAAAAAATGCTGGAAATGGAAAAAGATAAAATCAAAGGTGCTGTACGCACTGATTTTATTTTATCTGCGGAAATCATCGCCATCACATTAGGAACTGTGCAGGAATCTAGCTTAACCTTTCAAGCGGCGGTATTAAGCGGTATCGCACTCTTGATGACAGTGGGTGTTTACGGCTTTGTAGCCCTGATTGTAAAACTTGATGATATGGGTCTATACCTCGTTACAAATGCCAATGGTTCAACTGTAAAAACTGGTTTTGGTAATGGCCTATTGAAATTTGCGCCTAAACTGATGAAATTTTTGTCGGTGGCGGGAACAGCAGCGATGTTCTTGGTCGGTGGCGGAATTTTCCACCATGGCTTACCTTGGCTGCATCATCTGTCAGAATCATTTGCTTCAAATGTATGGATTAACACTCTTTTTGATGCCATCGTTGGCGTCGCTGTTGGTTTTATTTGTTTCTTGGTGGTGACCGGCGTTCAGAAGATTCGCGGGCAACCACAAGCAGCTTAAGGTTTTTCAGCAATCAGGTTTAGACTATTTCCCGCACGATCACCGTTTCCTAAAGGTTGCACGATAAAATTAATGTAGACTCAATCACTTCGGCTTAGAAGACAGCTCGGGATTTCCAGTAGAATCCGATCCTGACCGTGGACTCATCGTAAATACTAAAAACGTATCACGTTGAAACGAAAAACTGTCTACGGATTGAACGACTATCAACATAGTTATCAATATGATACAAACTATTGATTTCACTGGATATTTTTCACAAATCAACCTAGACTTAAATCATATCCAGCAAGGAAGTTGGACGAAAAGCAAACGGATCTTGTAAAACCACTAACTTATCAAAGGAGGTTTCCTAAAGGTTGATAAACGTTAGTTTATCCTTTCTTTGCCCAAGGCAAACTTCGCGAAAGCGAGGGACGCAAAGCTAGAGGGACTACGGTGTAAAAACCTTGTCTGCCAGCTACCAAAGGTAAGTACCCGAGGGAAATTCGAGGTGTCAAATGGAAGGAAGAAATTCAAATATATTCATGGATTGGTTTCATTCCCCTTAGCTAGAAGAACATCATTGAGGATGACTTCTAGCTTCTTTTTTTTCTGAGCGTTCGGTTTAGCAAAATGTAATTCCACCCATAAACTTTATCTCAATTGCAACTTAGCTTTTTTGTATACCATCTTATTTTGACTTGGTTTTAGAACTAGTTTCTAATTTTTTCGAGGTGATTATGATTAGCTTCGGGTTGATTGGATATATAGCGCTATCGTTAAATTTTTCATTCGCAGAAACAAAGAATTTTTCTGCAGCTACTTGCCAAGAGTACAAACACGCGGAAATTTTTAATTCTAGCTTTTCCCCGGAAAAAGCAAATATAAACCAAAGCTGGATACTGGCCGGACTCGATAAAACTAAAAAATTGGTTTCTGCAGAATACCGTTGTCAAAATGGACGTACTCGCAAATTAATTTATAACATGTCTCCTGAATCGACGGAAACCGGTACAGCTATTGCCGAAATACGATGTAATAAAAGCTTCCTCATTGAGCGTAGCATCTATCCTATGGGTGAAGGACACAGAAACAATTATGTCGATTTGAAAACATGCGAAGAGCTTGGTTTTGGCGATATTGAACGTTTTTCTGCGAATGGCCAGTTTGGCATCCTAGCAAAAGAGGCGGACGTAGAGGCTGGTTATACTTCTGATACTGGATCAATCTATATCCTAATATGCGAAAAAGGATCGTGCGTACGGAAAGGTAAAGAATTATTTAAAGAAATGGGATTTACCGATCTCAAATGGCAAGATCCTAACACTATTATATTTAAGACCCTCAACTTACGATCGACGTTTGATCACAGCGTTAAGCCTAATAAACAGTTATGCTCAATCAGATTTAAAGACAATAGCTATAAAATCGAGTGCAAAGAGGACTCAGTTAAGTAGTCTACGCATCTGAGCTTTCAAAAAAAGCCGACACCAGCGGGTCAACATCCATTTAAAATAAAAAAGGCTTCCCCATTTGGAAAGCCTTTTTTATTTTTGAAGTTCTTGCGTGGAATTTAATTCACCGTCGGAATTAGGATTCGTTGACCCACAAGGATCTTGGATGAATTTCTAATTTTGTTCTTAGATTTGATATCCGATAAGTTGATATCGTATTTGTTTGCGATCTTTTCCAAGTTTTCGCCGCGTCTTACGATGTGGTAGGTTTTCTTCGGCTGTTTCTTTGTCTTTGCTTTAACTACCATGTTTTTTGCTACGGCGATTTGGCGTCTGCCTTTGTTGATTTTCTTTTGTGTTGAATCCTGCGAGTTTTGGCTCTTCTTTGTAGTTGTTTCGTCTTTGTTATCCGATACATCTGCAGGTAAGCGGATTTTTGCGCCAACTTTTAGAACGCGGCCTCGACGGATCGAGTTCAGTTTCTTTAAATTTTCTACTGTCGTGTTGTACTTCATAGCAATGCTAAACAAGGAATCGCCAGATTGTACGATGTAGAATTTTGAAATGCCGTCAACCGTCGGCGAGTTAGTTTGCACCATCGCTTCTGTTTTTTCTTGTGACTGACTATTGCTTGCAACGGGTTTGCTATCCGCTGGACTTGTCGTCGCCGTCGAAGGGGCCTGCGTTTTGTAGCTCACTTTTGAAACGCGTGGTGTACGATCAGGAACTGAAATTCTTGACCCTACTTTTAAACGTTTCTTTCTAGGGATATCATTTAAATCTCTTAAGTACGCGACCGTCGTGCGGAACTTACGCGCGATCGTATATAATGAATCGCCACGACGAATACGGTATTCCTGTGTATCGCCCGCATCGGCTACGAATTCCACTTTATCCACCTTAGATTCATTCGCTGCTAATTTTGCAGCCTCTAATGTGCCCACTGGGATACGTAGAGTTAATGAGTTATTAGAGAGAGTTGCGATTTCGCCTTTGAATTTTGGATTCAGGGCTTTGAAGTCTTCGTAGTTTAAGCCCATCTTTTCTGACATGATTCTTAAATTTAGAGGCTCATTTAATTTTACCGTATCGAATTCGATCGGCGGTAAATAATCGATCTCACCGAAACCATATTTATCTGGATCTTTGGCGATCAATCGTGCCGCTAAATATTTTGGAATATAGTTCACAGTTTCACGAGGTAAGCGTTTTTTCTTGGCGATTTCCCAAAAATCGCGGGTGTCTAGACGGTTGATTTCGCGTTTAACTTTGCCTTCACCCACGTTGTACGACGCCATTGATAAATACCAAGAGCCGAACATTGAATATAAAGCTTTGAAATAATCTGCGGCGGCTTGAGTAGCAACCTCTGGGTCACGACGTTCATCAACGAACTTATTGATTTCTAGACCATAACGTTTACCCGTACCGCGAATAAACTGCCAGTACCCCACTGCCGACGCGTGGCTGGTCGCGCGTGCGCTGAAACCTGATTCGATCAGCGCAATATAAAATAAATCTTCTGGTAATTTGTTATCACGGAGAACCTTCTTCATTAGTTTTTCGTAACGTGCTGAACGCGCTAAATATCGTTCCATATGACCACGGCCTTTGCCTTGAAAATAGCCAATCCATTTTTCAACCAATGGATTTACTTCACTTGGAATTTCGTCAAATTCAGACACTTTATCATTTGAAGGTTTGTCTTCTTGCAAATGGAAAGAATCTAGAGTCGGAGCCGGAGCATCACCGTCACCCGTTACATTCGTAGTTGCTGTCGCTGGACCATTTGTAGGGTCAGTCGGAATTGCGTTCTTTTCTGCTTTATTAGAGGTATGGGCGCAGCTTGCTAAAAATGCTACACTCAAAAGCAGAACGCTCAGTTTACTGGTCCATCTTTGCATATAATATGTATCCTTTGTTGAAACTTAGATTAACAAAAATCGGGCTCATTTCAACGCAGGATTTACAATATTTCGTAAGATTTATTTTAAAACAAAATCTCGCCAGAAGTCGGGTCTATATTGGAACTCGCCCTTCGCGATAAGCTCGTACATCAAGGCGTTGCGAAGTATCGATTTAACGTAGCCTGTCGTTTCTGCCCAGGGTAATTCGTCAATCCATAAATCTTCTAATCCCGCATAGTCTTTTTCCTGGACCGTTTCAAAGATCTTTTTTGTAATTTCACGTTGATTTACAAACGTCTTGATTTTATGCGGTCCCGCGTTGTAACCCGCAAGAGCCAGTGGTACGTGGTAATTCATTTCCTTCACCACTTGATGAATGTAAAACACACCCATCGGAATATTAATTTCTGGGCGATATAAATCGTCAGGGAATTCAATTTTTAATTTCAGACGATCTGCAACTTCCATCGCCGTTGGTTGAATCATCTGCATCAAACCCGCGGCGTTAGAGGTCGACAGGGCTTTTAAACCAAACGAACTTTCCTGACGAATCAAACTTAAAATAATATGCTCGTGCAATGGATAACGATCCTTTTCTTTTTGAATCAGACTTAAATATGTTTTTGGATAGATCTCTTTAATAGCCTCAAGCGAGCGCACTTCATTGTACGATTCCAAAAGAGGCGTCACGTTTTTCACAGTTAAAGGATGAAGATCTGCTTTTGATAGCACCATGGAAATATAAAAAACTTTCAGGGGATTAGTCGGCCACGTAAAACTTTGCATTTCTTGCTGAGCTTCGAGCACCCAACCCGCCTCTGATAATTTAATAAAACGCGACCAAACCTCTGCTGTTTTTCCAGTCAGTGTCCACGATATGGGTGCCATTTCGGAACCCTTAGCTGGCTTGATTTTCCCGCCGTTAAGTTCCGCTTTGATGCGCAGTCCATAATAGGAGAACGGAAAATCATTTGCGAATTTAGTTTTCTCGTCTATTTCGCGAGCATCTTTGTTGTACTGGAGTGTGCGCAGCCACCAATATCGTCCGGTGATATCGTACTTTTCGCGATCCAGCTGAACTAAACGTTGAAAATATTTTTGCGCCTCTTTCACCTCACCCGTGCGCAAACAAACCAGCCCGGATCGAAAAAGTGCTTCTTCAAAATCGACACTTTCAGAATAGTAATTTAAAACAATTTTGAAATAATCCAGTGATTTTCCGTACTCACCGATGAATTCATTAGAACGACCCAGCATCATGGAAAATTCACGATATAGTTCTGAGTTTTTAAAATAGCTTTCCAATTTTGGTCCGTGCTCGGTAAGTTTTTTGTAATCCATTTTTCGGTAGATGGATTTCATTGAATCAAACACCGGCTCGATCTGCACAATTGCTTTTCCTGAGTCTAGCGCTAATACAGCTTCTTCTAAACCGATTAGTTTTTTGTAATCGCTGGATTCGTCGGGACTTGAATCAAAAATAACTTTGCTTTTCTGTGCCATCGTCATCGAAGGCTGTTTGGAATCTAGCTGCGTTTGATACCATTTTTTAATTTCAGTATTTTGAAAGACTTCGTCGATTTCTAAAAAATCGATAAGTTTATCTTTTAACTTCGCTGTCTTTTTGGGATCTTTTTCAATTGCGGCGATAGTTTGCAGAACTATTTTCTGAGTTAACGACACTGTCGAGTTACGCCAAGGGCCGTTCAATACACGTATGCTGTGCAAACGAATATTATCAAAGAAAGTCAGAACTGTTTTCTGATCAAACTTTTCATCCGTGATTTTAAAAATACAGCTCGACCAAACATTGATGATCCAACCATCAATCTGTTTGTTTTTGGAAAATAAAGAAGGCCCCTTTGTAACGCACTCTTTATACTTCTTGTCGATTTCTAACCGGCGCCAACTGGATAGCTGTCCTTTTAGTTTTGGATTTTCATAGACGTTTTCAAATTTAAATTTCTTTAAATCTTTCGGAAAAGATAGATCCACCACATTCGCAGCCAGAACGGGCCCCGCTACGACCGATAACAGAATAGCTTTTAATAATTTCATTTATTTTTCCAAACATTTATTGAGAACGATCTTCATCTTCTCGAAGTTCTTTTTAATATCTACTGGATTTTTTAATTTTTCGCTCAATTCATCCGGTGCAAAGCTTAGCGTCTGGAAGTATTCAAATAGAGCTAGAATATCTTTTTCGTAATCACGGCGAATATCCGTCGGCATTTTATCAAGCAATTTACGAATCTCTAATGAACCACCGCCTTCTCCGGCTAGTTCACCTAGGACGAAGTAGAAAACATTCGTAACTTCAATAAAGGTTTCCTTGTTCGGCTTAGACGTAATTTTCTTTTCAATTTTATCGATCTTTCTATTTAATTCTTTCTTCAAATCGCGGCTCATTTTTCTCCAGCCAAATGCGACCGATGCATACCCCACCATAACGACTAGGATTAGCCCAAACACGACGAACCAAACGATCATGCGGTTTTGTATTGGAGTCCCGTTATAGGCATTAGCATCCGTAATTACAGATGGTAATGTTAATGGTGCGACCGTTGGCGCCGCTTTACCAGTTACTGTTTTATAGGAATCCGCTACGTTTGCTTTATCTCCTGGCAGAACTTCAATTGGAATTTCAATTGCTTTTTGGGTTTCGTATTTACCTGTTTCTGGATTGAAATAGCTCATCTCAATACCAGGTAACACGATTTTGCCGTCTTTAAGTGGAATCAAAATAATTTCAAATTCTTTAAAGCTCTGACCATTTTTAAAGAACTTAGCGTCGTTACGAACTTCAAAAACTTCGACGCCTTCCGGCCAATTAATTCCGGGTAGTTCAATTCCCTTGGCGTTTCCAAAACCTTCGAATTTCAATTTAAATTTCATCGGCTGATTAGCCACCGGCTGGCTGCCTTCAATTTGCGAACTCACTTTAAACTTGCCAACCGCGCCGCTGAAGGAAGCGGGACGACCTTCAGCAGGCAAAGGTTTAACTTTAATTTTCACACGTTGAGATGACTTTGTGTATTCATACACTTTACCCAAATTAAAACCAAAATTTTGATTTGGCAGACGCACTTTAGATTTAATTTTAAATTCGTCGATAACGGTATCGCCTGATTTTAACGGAAACAGAGCGTGACGGGCCAACAAGGCCTTCTTAAAGGCCACTCCGTTGATGACTTCTTGGTAAAATTGAATCGCAGGGACTTCTTCGATTATTTCTTTCCAGAAACCTTTTAAATCTGGAAATTTGGTACGATCCAAACTTTCCAATTGTCCGCGCGTGACTAGGTACCAACTAACAACGATTTGTTCACCTTCGTAGACTTCGGTTTTATCGACTTCGACTTGAATGAAGAACGCTTCGTTTGTATTGTTTGGTGTCGAACGGAATGCCGGTTCCTTTAGCAAAGCAGGATTCATGGATTCATCAGGTTCCGGCTGCTGTCCCTGACCACCTTGCTGAGGCACACCCCGGCCACGCATCACCTGATTAAACAATTCCTCTTCCATTTTGTGCATTTGGGCAAATGGATCATCTTCATCACCGAACAAGGCTTCCATTGGATCTGCGTGGGGTTGATGTACAGGTTTAGCTGCGACATTTATTGGAATGCTTTCTGTTTTAAATTCTTTGCCGTCAACGACGACACTAAACGGTTTGATCACTTTCTGGCCAGGTGAAACAGCTTGCAATTTATACGTAAACGTCACGATTTGTTGCGAGTTATATTCCATCCCGTTAGGTCCAGACTGCATACGTGTGGAAACCTGCGTGCTTTTGTGTGGGCCCTGCGCACGAAAACCGTCAAATGGCGGCGGCACGGGTTCATCAATTTTAACATCGGATTTTGAGCTTACCCGAAGTTCAAGGTTAACCGATTGGCCAACGCCGATCTTGTCCGACAATAGTTCAGCCTGAACAACGATCTGTGCAAGCGATGTCGAGGCTACAAATAGAAAAAGTAAAAGAACTAAATTACCAATCTTTTTCACGTGGAGCTTCCTTGGTCTGATTCTGTTTTGAAAACTGGGAACGCATTTTTTTCTCTTGCTGGGAAATTTCACCAAAGATCTTTTGAACGTTTTCTTTAGTTAACTCCCCTTTAAAATCACGAGGCTTGTATTTTGGGCTCGAGGTCATGTTCTTTGGCTTATCACCATCTTTATCCTGATCCTTGTCGTCCTTGTTATCGCCGTCTTTACCGTCTTTGCCGTTTTTATCTTTGTTCGGGTCTTTGTTGTTATCTTTAGAGTCGCCGTCACCACCGCCTTGTTTTTTCTGCAGCAACAATTCAATATTAGTTTTTACTTCTATCGAATTCGGATTAATGCCCAACGCATCTTGATATTTCTGTAGTGCTTCGTCGATCTTGTTATCACGCGCTAACAACTGAGCTTGATTAAAAAGCGATGCGAACAGTGTGGTATATAAGGCGTTTAATTCCCATTTTGTATGAATGGGTTGTTTTTCTAATTGTTCGATATCATTATGCGCATACTCTTCCGCATTTTTGTAGAGCTTCATCGCGCGTTCGGTATCTTTTAAAACATCGTATGTCGATCCTAAATTAGAATGCACCGCCGGTAACAATGGCTCAACCTCTAGGGCTTTTAAATACCCCATTTGGTTTTCATCCATTGATTTTTCTTTAATTTTCTTAGAGGTCGTATTGTTATAGTAAATGGCTCTTAAATCCGTGAACTGGCAACCCGACACAAGCAGAGACAACGCTATGGATAGACTTAAAATGCTATTTCGAAGTATCGACATAACGTCCTTTCCATTTTGGCGTCGTGTTTTTGCGTTCACCTACAATGAGTTCAAGTAATCCAAAAATAAATGCGATGATCAGAAATATTTGAAAACGTTCCTCATAGTCAGTCAAAACCATAGATTCAAATTGCGATTTTTCAAAATCGCGGAAGTCGTTCACAAGGCTTTGAATATGATTACCACCAAACACCGAGAAATAAAACGAGCCCTTACCTTTTTGCGCCACTTGTTTTAAGAAGTCGCCCTTCACTTGAGTTAGAATCGTTTGGCCTTGACGATCAGTCTTGTAGCCTTTCAAATAACCAAAGTTATCACGCTTAGGAATCGTTCCGCCCTTTTCGGTACCGTAGGCGATTGAAAACACGCGAATGTTTTTCTGAACAGCATCTTCCACCGCTTTCAAGGCGCCTTCTTCGTGGTCTTCACCATCTGAGGCTACCAATATGACACGCGTAACTTTGGTGCCTTGATTTGCCGTGATTCCCCCGCGCTCAAATACGTCCATAGAATGGCGAATCGCTGATTCAATATTGGTGCCCTGGTTGGAAATCAAACTCGGCGTTAATGAATCTAGGTACATTTTGATTGCACCCATATCGTTTGTTAATGGTGACATTAAAACTGATGATCCCGCAAAGGCGATGATGCCGACTTTATTTCCCGGCATTAGATCAACTAATTTTGATAATTCTAATTTAGCTTGATCCAAACGAGAAGGCCTTAAGTCCTCGGCCATCATGCTTTCAGAAACGTCAACGGCTAGGATAATTTCAAACCCTTCGGATCTGACTACGGCTTGATTTTGTCCCAACTGCGGACGCGCCAGGGCAATAGCCATAAACACGAGTGCGGTAAATTGCAGAAACCATTTCCATTTGCGTTTACGATAATCAAATGTCGCTAGGATCTGACTGACCATAACGGCATTAAAGACTTTTTTTAATTTAGCATGTGTTGATTTATGCATCGCAAACGCGATGATATAGAACACTAAAGCTACAGCAACTAAGTAAAAGGCAGATGGGGATTCGAAACGAAACATTACGGAACCCTCCTTAACCATGTCGATTGCAGTAACCACGCAATCAAATACAACGCGATAGCAACCAACAAGTACGTAGGGAATTGTTCTGTGTATTTAGTGTACTTATTAACGTCTGTTTTGGTTTTTTCTAATTTGTTAATTTCGTCAAAGACACCCTTTAGGGAATCTTCTTTTGTCGCTCGGAAATATTTACCACCTGTTTCTGAGGCCATTTTTGAAAGCAGCTCTTCATTCACTGTTGATTCAAACGGCTGATAGGTTTTCATCTTGTTACCCATGAAATCGCGAACATATATTGGAATGCGTGTTGGACCGTCTTTACCTAAACCGATTGAATAGATTTTAATGCCATAGCCTTTAGCTAGCTCAAGACCAGTTTCGGGATCAATGGTACCACTGTTGTTTTCCCCATCGGTCATGAAAATCACGACGCGTGTTTTCGCTTGTGAATCTTTTAGACGGCTAACGGCATTGGCTAAACCTACACCCAAAGCCGTACCTTCCTTGATACGAGCATCCTGCGCAGTGGTGATTTCACCGATGCGTGATAGGATTAATTCATAATCTAACGTCGGTGGAACCAACGTAAAGGCTTCACCGGCGAAAATAACGATACCGATTTTATCTGTTGTACGATTACGAACGAATTCTTGAATGCGTTCTTTTGCCGCTTCTAAACGATTCAGCGGTTTCATGTCTTCGATCAACATACTATCGGAAATATCGAAAGCGATAACGATGTCGATGCCTTCCACATTTGTTTTGATTTTAGTATCCGCGGTTTGCGGACGACATAGGGCCACGATGACAAATATTAAACTTGCGATTTTTAAAAAGAACGGCAAACGATGGAACAGAACTTTTAGACTTTTTGTACCGGTTCTTAAAATCTTAACAGTTGAAAATTTAAATGAACTATTTTTTTCTCGCTGTTTTAAATACGTCCACACCACCGCAGCCATCAGCGGAATCAACAGCCATAAATACACGGAGTCTTTCCACTGCATTATTTGGCTCCCCGCAGACGTTTAATCATCTGCGTATCTTTAGCAATAATGGCGGCATGCAATTGATCCGCACGTTCAACCCATTTACGTGTTTTTTCAGAAATCAAAAGCGCATCTTTAGGCGCCATTTTATTTTTACCGATGCCGGCTTTGCGGAACTCGCGTGATATTTCCTCTAGCTCTGCACCTAAAACGGAATACAAAACATCGTGATACTTGGCTAATTCTTTTAAAATTTTACCCCACGACTGTTCAAACTGCGTGATGCGGAATGCGCGTCCCAGGAATGCACGCAGCGACGTTTCGACTGATTTTACTAACTTCAACAGGTCTTCTGGCGATTGAATAGTATCATCGTCTGCATTTTCATCCAGTTTGGTCCGTGCACTGAACACGGCATTTTCACGCTGCAGTTTACGATACGCGGTAAAGAACTGCGGCAATGGTTGTGTTCCGTTTTCCAGGTCTTCCAAACGTTTTAATAATTTACGACGACGAAGGCGCTTGCGAATGGATACACCAGCAGATGACAGTACGACGCCGATGAATACCGCAAGCACTATCCAATAGAATGATGGAATCACAACGCCTAAGCCTGATATGGGACCATACATTTCTGGTTTTTCATCCGGCTTTAAAACTGACTGAACTTCAAATTTCATCGGTGTAACGATGGCTAAATCCTGTCCGCCATCGGATAACACCAGGGAACTGATCTCGTGCGGACCAACGGTGTAGGATGTGAACATCACGCCCAGTTGCTCACCACCTTGAGCGGCTTTTACAAAGACAATGTCATAGTTTTTTTCAGGCGGCGTTGCTGGTTGTGCGCCGACTTGCTGATCGTGCGCCACGATCGCTGTTGATTTGATTTTCAATTTAGCTAAGTCCACCGTAACATTAGGTGGCAACTGGCAATGAGCTTGGAACAACTGACCGACGGTCAGTTTGGCTTCATTGTTTTGATTAGCAAATTGGTACGTGCAATTTAAATCCATTATTTCTTTCTTTTAAAATATGCAATCAAGGGCTGTACAAAATCCCCTTGAGTCGAAATCACTATTTTATCTACTTGCGATTTTTTTAACATTTTATCGCGCGCATCGTTTTGTGCGTTGTAATTACGCTTGACGCGTTCTTTAGTGAACATCGATGTTGTATCTAGCAACATACGTTCACCCGTTTCAGAGTCCTCGAATTCAATCAGACCCAAATCAGGAAAATTTTCTTCGACCGGATCATTAACAACACAGGCGACGACTTCATGTTTTTTTGCTAAGAAGCGCAGACTCTGTTCATAATTCTGATCAAAGAAATCACTCATAAAAAAAATCGTCGCGCGTTTTTTTAAATACCCTTGCAGGAACGCCGCCGTCGAGGACAAATTTGTTTTGCGCCCCACGGGTTTGAAATACAACAAATCCCGCAGCATGCGCTGCAAATGGCCGCGTCCTTTTTTAGGCGGCACAAAATGCTCTACGCGATCTGAAAACAAAATTAAGCCAACCTTGTCTTTGTTCTTTTCCGTTGCGTAGGCAAGCAGCGCAGACAAATACACAATGACTTCGCCTTTAACGTATTTACCCGATCCAAAATCAGTGGACGCACTGATGTCAACCGCAAGGATGACCGACAGTTCACGCTCTTCTTCGAATGTCTTAACAAATGTTTTTCCCGTGCGCGCTGTTAACGGCCAACTAATCGAACGAACGTCATCACCCGGTACGTACTCACGAAAATCAGAGAACGTCATACCTTGGCCTTTAAAGTGCGTGTGATACTCACCCGAAAAAATGTTGTTCACCATTTTTTTAGTTTGGATTTCAATCAGTTTAACTTTCTTGAGTATCTCTTTTGGAATCATGCAGGGACTTCAATTTGGGCTAAGATATCTTTGATGATATCGTCTGTTCTAATGTTTTCGGCTTCCGCTTCGTACGTTAGGATTAAACGATGGCGTAACACATGGTACGCAATGGCTTTGATATCTTCGGCCGTGACATATCCACGTGCCTTTAAAAACGCGTGGGCTTTAGCCGCGCGCAGTAGACTTAAGGTCGCACGTGGGGAGGCTCCAACGTTAATCAATGCCGCGATTTTGCTTAAGCCGTAGCGGGATGGTTCACGTGACGCCATAACGATATCGACGATGTAGTTTTTAATTTTTTGATCCACGTAGATCTGATCCGCTTTTTCACTGGCTCGAAGTAAGTCTTCTTTCGTAATCACGGAATTAATTTTTGGTTTTTCATTGCGACCCATACGATTTAGGATTTCTAATTCGTCGCCTTTAGTTGGGTATTTCACATTGATTTTGAACATGAAACGATCCATTTGGGCTTCGGGTAGTGGGTACGTGCCTTCTTGCTCTAGCGGGTTCTGCGTCGCTAAAACCAGGAATGGAGCTTCTAGTTTATACGACTGCTCGCCAATTGTGACCTGCTTTTCCGCCATGGCTTCAAGCAGTGCAGATTGAACTTTCGCAGGGGCACGATTGATTTCATCCGCTAAACAGATATTCGTAAATACGGGACCTTTCTTTGGTGCAAATTCACCTGACTTAGGATTAAAGATCATCGTACCGATTAAGTCCGTTGGCAGTAAATCCGGCGTAAACTGAATACGCTTGAAATCTAACGAAATCGATTGCGCTACGGAAGAGATCGTTAATGTTTTCGCCAAACCAGGAACACCCTCAAGCAAGATGTGACCACCCGTTAATAGACCCATCAAAATACCATCGACCATTTCAATCTGTCCGACGATAACTTTGTTGATTTCTATTTTCATTTTTTCGATAAACTGACTTTCCTGTTTGATCGCCGCGTTCAACGCTAAGATATCTACTTCCATCCTTAATCCTTCACAAATGTATGAATTGAAAATCTAACTAATTAAGTATGCTTTAGAATTCGCGAAAATATAAATAAAATCATCCAGGTATGGGTATGACGCCCGATGAAAATTTGTTGCTTAAATATCAGTGCAGTAGAATACTAGAAGCCTATGGTGACGTTTTCGAATTCGACAAAAGTCTGGCTGTTCATAATGATCTCGAGCATCTCGTTATTATTTTATGGTTACTCGGCATTTGGACGCGTGGGTTTGATTCTTGGTTTTTTCTTTTCGCTCTTTTTTAACGTACTTATATTCATTTACGGCGATTTTAAATTATACAATTTCTTTAAGTCGACAGAACTAAAAGGTCAGGATCCTTACGGGGCTCTGCGCGTTCGCGACACTTTGTGCGGACAACTGAAAATGGAAAAACCAAAGATCAGAATTTATGAATCGGACTCAATCAATTCATTTACGCTGGGTCTATTTTGGAACTCGCCTACGATATTTATTTCGAGCGGATGCGTGACGCATTTATCACGCGCGGAATTAGAACAAGTCATTTTACTGAGCCTATGTCATATCAAAAAAATGGATACATTCGCATTCGGCGTGGTTAGCGTGCTAGCTAACACAATTGCGGGATTTGCGTACCTGTTAGACCAAGTGGTATTCTTAAAATTTGCTTTTAAGAATAATTTAGTTTTATTTTCTGCGATTTCAAAACCAGTAATTTGGCTGTTAGTAAAATCAGTGGCGAATCGGGATTCGTATTACCGCAATGATCGCCTGTGCTGCGAAATTTTAAAAGACAAACGGCAATTCTGTGAATTGCTTTGGAAATTAGACGGCTACTCGAAAACCAAACCCGATACGATTCCCGAAGGAACGGCTCATTTATTTTTGGTGCATCCGTCCCACCAATTACAGAGTTTTTTTGAGCACATTCACCCCAGCGTGCAACGCCGAATTGTACATTTAATTGGACACAGTCCCCTTTAATATCTATAACTGAAGGGGCATAGGAGACTTATCAATGCCTGATCAGATTAAAGCCGATTTTTCATCCTTAGTTTTATCAATCGCTTCATCAGCCGCGATGTCCTGCGGACTAGCACCCGATCAAGAAACAGGTGAAACACGCATCGATAAAAACATGGCTAAATTCAATATTGATTTATTGATGATGTTGCGTGAAAAAACAAAGTCGAACCTGACTGACGATGAAAATCACTTATTAGCAAGTTTGATCCAAGATCTTCAAACTCGCTTTATCCAAATGTAGTGTCGCACAGCTAGACAGATCCGTTTTGGGTAGTTCCGTTTTAGTTCTACCCTACTACTTTAGCCTCGCCTGCTAACGCCCAAAGCTAAATAAATAGCTAAATTGTCATTTTACGAAAATTTTTATACCACTAAACCTTGCGCACTGGATTTGCATACTTATGTTATCAAGGTAATCCTGATGCTCTCATTTGGAGGAATAAAAATGAAAAAGCTTTCTGCTTCGCTGGTTCTTGTTGTTGTTATCGCTTACGGATTTTTTTCTTATAATACGGAAGCTCAGTTTACCTCGAAACCGCCCCCTCCCTTAAAGTTGTCGGATCCATTGCCAGCGAATTTGTTTATCGAGCTGGCTAAAAACGTAAACCCTGCGGTGGTCAATATTTCGACTAGCGCGATCGCACGCGGGGCACGACTGCGGGATCCAATGATGGAACTGTTTGAACAGTTCTACGGCGTGCGCCCGCAACAACAGCCGCGCACAAATAAACCTCAAAAACTATCTTTAGGAACAGGTTTCATCATCCGTGAAGATGGTTTAATTTTAACAAACAACCACGTCGTACAGGGCGCTGATATTATTCAAGTTCAGCTGACTGAAAACTCAGACAAAACGTACGATGCTAAACTGATCGGCTCTGACGCGCGTTTAGATATCGCATTGATCAAGATCGATGCAGGTAATAAACTGCCGGCGGTATCGCTGGGATCAAGCAAAGATTTACAAGTCGGCGAATGGGTCGCAGCGTTTGGTAACCCATTCGGTCACGGTCACAGTATGACAAAAGGGATCATCAGTTCAATTGGCCGCACGTTAGGTGAAATCAACAAGGTGCCTTTGTTACAAACTGACGCCAGTATCAATCCAGGTAACTCGGGGGGACCACTGGTGAACTCAAAAGGTTATGTGATCGGTATCAACCAGGCGATCGATGCCCGCGCCCAAGGGATCGGTTTTGCGATCCCGATTGATGACGTTAAAAAAATTCTACCCGATTTAGAATCTAGAGGCAGCATCCGTAAAGGGTATATCGGTGTCAGTTTAGGTGATCTAGATCCCGAAGCCGCGGCCCACGTCGGATTAGAAGAAGACGCCGGCGGCGCAGTGATTGTAGGGGTAGAAGCCGGGGGTCCCGCAAATATGGGGGGATTAAAACCGTACGATATCGTAACGGAAGTCAACGGTCGTAAAATCAAAAACTCGACAGATATGATGGATGCGATTGCGGATAGCGCGATTGGCGAAAAAGCCAAGCTAACGGTGCAACGTGACCGCAAAAAAGTAAACTTAACGGTCCAAATCGCCGAACGCCCATCCGATCAAAGATTAGCTCAAAAATTAAGCAGAGATAAAAAATCGCCCACAGGCCAGAAAGCTCCAAACAATTTTGGATTCACGCTAGCCGATATCGACGACAACCTAAGGGACCAATGGGATATCCCAAAAGAGGTCAAAAAACCGATCATTTTGCAGGTTGAACAAGGAACAATGGCGTCATTAGCAGGTTTAAGACCCGGAGATCTGATTTTAGACGTAAATAAGGAAGAGGTTTCAACGGCCAAAGATGTGTTCGCCAAGCTTAACAAGAAGGCAAACACGTTCCGAATCGCAAGGGGAAACCGCGTGATTGTGGTCACAATCGCTGATTAATTTTGTAGCGTTCTGCATTTTAAGAATACAAGGGCCTAAAAAACCCTTGTATTTTTCGATCAAATTCAATATCACTTAGAAAGTCATTTCTATGTTGGGGTATCGCCAAGTTGGTAAGGCAATAGATTTTGATTCTATCATTCGCAGGTTCAAGTCCTGCTACCCCATCCAATTTTCCTTCCACAAAATTTAGCATCGAAAAAAACAAAATGAAGTCAGGCACCTGCCTGATTTGAATAGAGAAAACGCTTTTGAAGAGTATTTCACGGAATTTCGATTTATTTCGAAGTTTGGTGACCTAGTGGTGACCCGTTGGTGACCTGAAAATCGGCTCTTTTGACAGACCCATTCGGCTCAGCTTTCTAAGCTGAGCACCCAAAGTTCCTAGAACTTTTCACCGCCATTCCTGGCGAAACCAATCTCAACACCTATGACTTTTAAGCCCAGATCGGTGGATAAGCCG
>DDVI01000035.1 GCA_002345205.1 Bdellovibrionaceae bacterium UBA2316
AGTCAAGTGCATATGCAGGTACTTTTTATTTCCCTATTTTGGTTGTCGGCGGCGTGGGCCCATGATCCCGATTTTTGGCAATCATTTAATAGCGATTTTGTCCAAATGGAAATGACGTATCAGAACAATCCAAATGTTAAATCCCGGTATCCTAAATTTTTTCGAAAGATGTTAGAGGGACTATTGGGGTGGCATCCGGGGGCAGTATGGGACAAGACAAACGAATGTTCGTTTGCAGAATTAAAGGATAACCTCAGTACATCTGCTCCGTTAAGTTCCAAACCGGCTATGCTGGATGAATTTGTTCGAAGATGTGAACCCGCGTATTCAAAAAACAATATGATGAATTCGCTTAAAGCTCTGTCTCAAAGAGGATCATTTCATCATCACCCATTTTTTAAGTACTCATATTTAAATTTTCCAAATGGATTAAAAACGCGAGCTTTATGGGGGTTGCGATCAGAGGAGAAGCGGGATTTGATAATAATTCGTCCCGGTATTTATGCCAACGTGGATGAGTTGATCGCTGAGCGATATTTGTTGTTCATGCTGACAGAAATAAATGATTATCACATTTTAGTAATCGAAAATTCAACCAGTGGAGATCATTTTGTCAATAATGAAACCGTGACAATTGGTGGTCCTAAAGAGACGTTTGAGAACCTTTACGTCATCGACCAAATCAGAAAGCACCCAAAGATTTCATCCTTGGTGGGCCGAATTCATATGATGGGAATTAGCTTAGGAGCTAATGGTGTCCTATTGGCAAGCCTAATTAATCAGAAAGAAAAACATCGCTACTTTGATAAGACTATTTTGTTTTGTCCAGTTGTCGATTTGAAGGCCTCATTTCAAAAGCAGATGCAAAATGGTCTTCGTCCTTTTATGATTGATTTATGGAGTAGTCGCCGCTTTCAAGATATTGAAGATAAAAAAGATTTTAAGCTAGAATCCTTCTGGGAATCTTTATTTTCTCTAAAGCCAAGATGGGTCACCGGTGCATGGAATTGGTTTGAATCAAATTACAAAAAACATTCGGAATGGCAAAGATATTTGCCAAATGAGTTTTACAGTGGTGATTTTACTAAAGATTATAATTTCTTTAATGAGAAAACTCGGTTACCAGATAATTTATATGTCGTCGCCACCAAAACGGATCCGATTGTTTTTCCAGAAGATAACTACGCTAAATTAGCAGCGAAGGCGCACGAAAATACGTTCTTCTATATGTTAGAAGATGGCTTTCATTGCTCGATGGCGTACGCATATCAGTGGAAGTTTTTAGATGCCTTGTTTTCCGGTATGATCGGCTCAAACGATATCGTGACGGATGAAGCGAAACGGAAGTATCGCCTGACTGTCAAGACCGCGCATGCGCCGTCGAAGGATTTAATTTCCGGTGATTTGGAAATTCGTTCGGTCGAAGTTTCAAAGCTCGATACAAAATCAGTAGAGCTATTAGTTTATTTCCATACGGAGTCTCATGTTACGAGCGCACACGTTGAAATTCCTTTAGCCGATTTATACTTGGACGAGCACTTTGTAGGGTACGATATCGAAGCCATTCGTAACTACATCAAGCGTTTAATCCAAACGAAATTCAGAATTGAAAAAGAGGCCGATGGTATCTTTATTAAAATTTGACCTTTAGGGGTATCCTTCCTATGGTATAGGTAATTACGGAGGGATTCTATGATTCGAATGATTGAGGAGAGTCAGAGTTTAACATCTAAATCAGCGGTGTGCTTGTCAGCAATTGATCTGGCGGACGTTGTGGGAATGACCTTGCCGGAGCTCAAAGCCGATTTTTCTGAGCACTTTGGGATTCATCAAAATCTAAGTTATTTGCCCGCGGAACTTGTTCGAGAGTATCTGAGCAAGCGCGAATTTAAATACCCCAAAAAAGTAATTTCATTTCAAATGTTAAAAGGCGGCGTAGCTAAAACGACGTCGGCGTTGAATATCGGGTTAAGAGCCTCAATGTTAGGTGCAAAAGTACTGTTCGTTGATTTAGATCAGCAAGCGAATTTGACGTTTGCTCTAGGCCACCTAGATGAAAATTCTCCGGTGTGGTTAGATATTTTTGAAAAGAAGGTATCTATCGAGTCGGCCATTAAAACGATTAACTCAAACATCGATTTGATTCCTTCAAGTTTGAATAACTCGGTACTCGAACGTGCTTTAATTAACTCCAATCGAAATTGGTCGGAATCTGTCAAAAATCAGTTGGACCAAATTAGCCTTAACTACGATTTAATCATCATTGATACTGCTCCTGCGTTGTCGGCGACGAACACAGCGGTAACGGTCGCAAGTGATTTAGTGGTGCTACCGGTTAATCCGGACAAGTTCTCGATCTTGGGTTTTGAAAAAAACTATCAAGAGCTGCAGGACATCAAAAAGGATTTCAAGATCGCCGCAGATATTAAGGTGCTTTTTACAAAATATGATGCGCGTGAGAAAATGAGCGGTGAGTATTTAGATGCTTTTATTCAGAAATACCCTGATATTTTACTTAAGAGTTACATTCGCGTCTCATCAGACGCTAAAAACACGTTGGCAACCTCTAAGTCTATCTATTCGACCAAATCGTCGGCGAAAGAAGATTATCACTTGGTGACTATGGAGCTGCTAAATTTAGAAAAGGAAAACCTATGCCATCTATAAAAGACCTCGAAAGTAAAAAGAAAAAGAAAAAAAAGCCGTCTCATGGGAATGAACGTCTTCATGCGGACGAGGTCGAGCAAGAGGGCGACGTGGATCACGTGACTGTTGAAACTGAAGTGAAGGCATCTGCAAAACGTCGTCCCAGTCAGCTAGATGCCGATGCGGTCGAAACCAAGAGTGATCCGATGGAAGAAACAGCTAATGTTGCGGGTGATTCAAACAGCGATCAATTAGAAACTAATCCAGAATCATTTCAATCATTTTCTGAGCCAGAAAAATTTGAATTAAATTTCCCTGGGAGCTTTCTTATTAAGGCAAAAGCGCCGAGAGCGTTTGAATTAGCAGAACGCTTAGCGGGTGACTGGGTCAATGATGGTAAGTTTGAATCTTTGCCCGTGGGCCATCCCCTGGCGCAAATTTTGGCGGCAAAAGTTTTAACCAAAGCTAAAGATGTTGAAAAAAAAGCGCTCAATTCCACTCCCTTTGCTCTTGCTAAAATTGGTCTAGAATATGCGAAATCAAAGATTAAACGATAAGTTAACAAAAGAATTAAAACCTACATTCTTACATATCGAGGACGAGTCGGGGAACCACAGTGTTCCCGAGGGCTCGGAAAGTCATTTCAAAGTGGTGGTCGTATCGGACCAGTTTGAAGGGGCGTCGAAAATTCAACGTCATCAAAAAATTTATGGTGCATTAGGCGATGAATTTAAAACCGGTTTACATGCTCTATCGATTCGCGCTTATACCATCCCAGAATGGGAAAAAGAAAAACAACATGGGGGATACGACAGTCCAGAATGCCTGGGCGGAAGTAAAAAACTTTAACGACGATCTTGTTCTCATTTTGAGAAAATGTGGTCGCGGTACTTAGCATTTTCCCCAGTTGCCGAAATATAATGACCTGGGGGACTATTGAAGCAGTCTGCTATTTTTGCGATGAGATTTATCGTTATCTCTTTTTTTTGGTTTAATCGCGTTTCAAAACTGCTCTCAACCCGGTGAAATCACTTTAAAGCCCCAAGAATTATCATCAAATATCGCTACAGCTATAGTTCCTGCGTGCGGCCCTAACCAGTCGCAAGCCTGTGCTATGCAAAATGGCCACGGGATTCAATTTTGTTCAGCTGATGGGCAGCCGTTAACCTGTCAGATCGAAAGTTGCGATTCTGGTTTTCAGCTTCTGAATGGCTCGTGTGTGGCGCGATCGTGTCAGCCGGGTTCGACCACGTCATGCGCAGACGGAAATGGAACGGGATCGAAAACATGTAATGTCAGTGGAACGGGCTTTGGCGCTTGTTTTATTAATGCCTGCAACCCGGGATTTAATTTACAAAACGGAACCTGCGTGATGAATGCGTGTGTTCCAAACTCTAATATGGCTTGCTCAGTGAATAATGGGTCTGGAAGTAAAATTTGTAATGCGCAAGGTACGGGGTACGGCGCGTGCAATTTATCGTCGTGTAGCACGGGTTACAATATGCAAAATGGAACCTGCGTGGCTAATGTGTGCTCTCCAAACGCAGTGGTAGAGTGTTCTGAAAATAATGGTTCAGGAACTAAAACCTGTAATGCCCAAGGGACGGGATTTGGTTCATGCCAAATCAATCATTGTAACCCAAAATATGTTTTAAAGAATGGCGTGTGCTTGAATACCTGTTTTTCTAATATCGAGGGCACAGGTAAAGCAGAAAATCCTTATCAAATCAAAAATGAGACGGATCTACTGTGTATGAGCCGATTCTCTAGCAGTAATGTGAGTGCGTCAGATAACTATTGGAAGTTGAAAACTAATCTTACTATTGGTGCTTCAACATATCCAGTGGTCGGCGAAGTCAAACTGCGTGGTTCAGAGGGCGACCAATTTATTCTAGTTCCACAGTTTAATTCTGGTCATTTTGATGGCGATTACCATACCATTAATTACACAGTGAATTGTTCGTTAGAGGCGAATAAATGTAAGAATTTAGACGGTCAGTCCTATCCTAAAAAGGACGTTGCCATTTTCGGGGTGATTAGCAACTCAACGATCACTAAATTGAAGGTTAGCTATGATTACTCTGACATTGGCATAAATTCCACTGGTGGTGTTGGGCGAGCAATAGTCCAGTATGCATCTGGTTTAACGTTAGATGCGCGAAAATCGCGCTTTTATCAGGTGGCTACAAATGGCATTGTGCAGATGACGCCGCAATGTGTATCTGGCTTAACTAATATTGAAAATGGTGGCAGTTATAACCTAAACCAAGAAAATCTAATAGAGCAGTCCTATGCAAAAATTACGGCCATTCCAGTTGGCCAAAAGGTCAATTATACGACGTCGGTAGCCGCATTTTCTAATTCGCCGAATTTTACGGTTGTTAAGAATTCCTATGCGGATGTGAGTGGAGCATTAAAGCCAGTGAGTACCGGAACTACAAATGGATTTGCTAGTGGAATTACTGGTGATTATTCTAACTACCCAGATATAATCTTCTCTAAATTTTACGTTCAAAACTCATATATTTACGTTAATAACAGTGATGTCAGTCACTGTCTGCCGTCCGAGTTTTCGGGGACAAAAAATTCTGTCGATTTACCTAAGAATACGGTGCTAACAAACTCGTTTTGGGTAGGGCCATTGCCTTGTGATAATCGATCTATGTATCCAGAAGCGATATTACCACTGCCTCCAAGCAGTTATTCCTCAGCTATTCAAATTCACGGTTGGGATACCTCTATTTGGATGAACGGAAATCAAGGATTGCCTCAATTAAAATGGTTAGGTCAGTAAATACAATTCGACCTGTGAAATTCTAGTTTACAGCAAAAGGGCTTCCTCTAGCTGCTAAAAAAGGGTAGTCTATTTGATGCTAGAGAGGGCGTCAGATGACCAAAGCTAAAGGAACTGGAAAGTCCCACGTTCATAATTTCAAATTAGTTTCGAATTATAAACCGTCGGGTGATCAACCTAGGGCTATCGAGCAGTTGGTAGATCATTTCAAAAAAGGGATTAAGCACCAAACTCTGCTGGGTGTTACGGGTAGTGGGAAAACATTCACTATGGCTCACGTAATTGAAAAGATGAACGTGCCCGCGTTGATCCTGGCCCCAAATAAAACGTTAGCGGCCCAATTGTATTCTGAATTTAAAGAAATTTTTCCCAAAAATGCCGTCGAATATTTTGTCAGCTTTTATGATTACTACCAACCGGAAGCCTACATTCCTTCAACTGATACCTACATTGAAAAAGACTCGGCGATTAACGACCAGATCGATCGCATGCGCCACTCGGCGACTCGATCATTATTTGATCGTCGCGACGTGATCATTGTAAGTAGTGTTTCCTGTATCTACGGTTTGGGCTCGCCCGAAGCATACGAAGACATGATGGTGCATGTTGTGCGCGATACGGAAATGAAGCGCGATGATTTTATTCGTGAGTTAATTCGTATTCAGTACGAACGTAACAATGTTGATTTTCATCGCGGTACGGTCCGTGTGCGTGGTGATATTGTTGAATTATTTCCAGCTTACGAGGATGCAAAAGCCATTCGAGTTGAGTTTTTCGGAGATTATATTGAACGTATTTCCTGGTTTGATCCGTTAACGGGCGAAGTGGTCGGGGATATGGATCAAATTGGAATATACCCAGGTAGTCACTACGCGACGACTGAAGATAATTTAAAGCGAGCCATCAAATCGATACAGGACGAACTACTTCATCGTTTGCCGGAATTAAAAACTCAAGGGAAGTTTCTAGAAGCTCAACGTTTGGAGCAAAGAACATATTACGACATCGAAATGATCGAACACATGGGATTTTGCCAAGGGATCGAAAACTATTCGCGCCATTTAACTGGTCGTGGACCGGGTGAGGCGCCCCCGACGCTGATAGAATATTTTCCTGCAGATTTTATTACGTTTATCGACGAGTCCCACATTACTGTACCACAACTAGGGGCCATGTATCGTGGAGACCGCGCACGTAAGACGACACTGGTTGAACACGGCTTTCGGTTACCATCCGCTTTAGATAATCGCCCGTTAAACTTTCAAGAGTTTGAACGGAACATGGATAAAGTTATTTATGTTTCGGCGACCCCGGCTAACTACGAACTTGAAAAAAGTGAAGGTATCATCGTCGAGCAGATCATCCGACCTACGGGGTTAATTGATCCTGTTGTTGAAATTCGCCCGGTGAAGTTTCAGGTGGATGACTTATTGAAAGAAATTCGTATTCGTGTAGCTAAGAAAGAACGTGTGCTGGTAACAACCTTAACCAAACGATCGGCAGAGGATTTAACCGAATTCTTTGAGTCTATGAATGTAAAAGTAAAGTATCTACATAGCGAAATCCATACGATGGAGCGTACCGAGATTATTCGTGACTTGCGTCTGGGAGTATTTGACGTACTTATCGGTATCAATTTACTACGGGAAGGTTTAGATATTCCTGAGGTCAGTCTAGTAGCGATTACCGATGCAGATAAAGAAGGTTTCCTGCGTTCTGAGCGATCGTTAATTCAAACGATCGGTCGTGCCGCACGTAATATCAATGGTCACGTTATTTTGTACGCAGATAACGTGACTGAATCGATTCAGAAAGCGATGGGTGAAACTGAACGTCGTCGTCGGTTGCAGATGGAGCACAATGAAAGAAATGGTATTACTCCAGCCTCGATCAATAAAAAGATCAGTGAGGGCTTGGGCGAAATGTTCGATGGTTCTTTAAATCTGAGGCAGCTTAAAGAAGAGTATAAACAGAAGGAAAAAACGGGCAAACCTATTCGTCCAGAAAACTTGCAGAAAGAAATTGGAAATCTTCGCGAGAAGATGAAGAAGCTGGCAAAACAACTTGATTTTGAAGAGGCCGCGAAAATACGTGATGAAATTCGTCGTTTAGAAATCATGGATCTTGGGGCACGCGAGGGTGGTGCCGCTAACGGTTCGGGAGAGTCTGCGGATGGCAAGTAAGTCAGGACGTCGTTTTGACGAATTAAAAGAGTTCGTTAAAGACTTTCCAATTCAGAGTGGTGTCTATCTAATGAAGAACGACGTCGCTAAAATTATTTATGTCGGTAAAGCCAAAAATTTGAGAAATCGCGTGCGTAGCTATTTTCAAAATTTGGATCACACCGGTAAAACGCGCGCTCTAATTCAAAATATCCATACTGTTGAATACATATTAACTAAAACCGAAGTCGAAGCTTTTTTGTTAGAAGCTTCGTTAATTAAGAAAAACAAACCCAAGTACAATATTCGTTTACGGGATGATAAGTCCTATCCGTATATCAAGTTAACGTTAGGTGATAAGTTCCCGCGTCTTTATTTAAGCCGTAAGGTTAAAAAAGACTCACACGTTTATTTTGGTCCCTACACAAGTGGCGCTGCCGTGTTTGGAACTATTAAATTTTTAAATCGTACATTTAAAATTCGTGATTGTTCAGATGCTGTTTTTAGTTCTCGTAAGCGGCCGTGTTTAACCTATCAAATTGGCCGTTGTACTGCGCCATGTGTGAACTATGTCGATCAGCCAACCTACGCTCTTGATGTAGAGGGTGCTCTGCATTTTCTGAAGGGCCAGAATAAAAAAGTATTAAAGCATTTATCCGAGCGAATGAATCAGTTAGCCGAAGAAGAGAAATTCGAAATGGCGGCGAAGATTCGTGACTCTATACAGTCCATTAAGGTTATTTTGCAAAAACAAGCAGTTATTAATGAAAGTGTAGAAAAAGATCTAGACGTGTTTACATACTATGGTGATGAGCGCGGTTGTATCATTGAAACTCTACATTTTAGAAGTGGACGTATAATTGGTAATCGTTCGCAATTTTTGGATGTGAATCCAATCGATACTATGGAAGATGAACGCGAGTGGTTTGTTTCGTTTATTAATCAGTACTATGAGGAAAATATTGTTCCAGATGAAGTGCTAGTCGGCGCTGATTTTGGCGGCGAAATAAATAAACTTCTAGAAAATGTTTTAGAGTTCCGAACCGCAAGAAAAATTCCGGTGCGTTTTCCTACCGACGAAAAAGGTCGTAAACTTTTAGAAATGTGTAAGCAAAATGCCATCTCGCATTTTGAAAAACGTCTATCCGAAAATGAAGAAAAGTTTGTTGGACTTGATGAAATAAAAAATAAGCTGGAGTTGCTTGCGCGTCCACACAGGATAGAATGTTACGATATTTCCAATTTTCAAGGCACAGAAACAGTGGCCTCGCAAGTCGTGTTTGAAGATGGTCTTCCCGCAAAGGATCATTATCGTCGCTATAAAATTAAAACCGTCGAAGGTCAGAATGACTTTGCAGCTATGTATGAAGTGTTGTCCCGACGTTTTCAGCATTCGGAATGGGATGAACCGCAACTGATCGTCGTGGATGGTGGTAAAGGCCAATTAGGTCAGGCCGTGAAAATCTTAAGCGAGCTGGGTAAGAATCACATTCCAGTTGTTGGCTTGGCCAAAGCACGCGTGAAACGTGATTTTAAATCTGCTGACGTTGAAGCTACCGAAGAACGGGTGTTTTTGCCGGGGCGACAAAATCCTGTGTTTTTTAGGCAGCAAGCAGATGGTTTAAACATCCTAGTGAATATCCGAGATGAAGCCCATCGATTTGCCATTACGTTCCACCGTAAACTGCGTGAAGAACGAACACTTTCGAGTGAACTCGATTTCGTAGTAGGTTTAGGTGAAAAGCGAAAGAAAGCTTTACTTACTCACTTTGATTCTTTAGATGATATTAAGATAGCGAGTGCGGAAGAGATTGCTCAAATTAAGGGTTTCAATCGTATTTTGGCTGAACGTATTTTGATGCATTTAAATGAAGATGAAACTGTCTTGCAAGACGAAGTAGCGGAGTCCCCCGAGTGAGTTTACTAGTATCTGCCAATAAATTGAGCCATTCTTATGGTGGTCGTACATTATTTTCGGACTTAAGCTGCGGCGTTTTCGAAGGCGACAAAGTGGGACTTATTGGTCCAAATGGCGCAGGAAAGTCTACGTTGTTTAAAATTTTAGCTCAAACGATAAAACCGGACAAGGGTGATATCGTTCATCGTAAAGGGCTTAAAGTCGGGTTTCTTCAACAGACCGTTGATATGGATGATACCCAGTCTTGGTTTAATCATTTACTAGAAATCGAATCTGATTATGCAGAATTACTTCAGACTTTATCAAAGCTTGAGTTAAATACGTTGGCGGAAGATCTATTGTTTTCAGAGTGCTCTGGCGGCTTGCAAAAACGTATAGGTATCGCTGCCGAAATTCTTAAAAAGCCCGACGTTTTGTTTTTAGATGAACCTACGAATCATCTGGATGTGGATTCAATTATCTGGATCGAGGATTTTTTACGAGACTCTGGTTTGACATATGTTTTGGTCACGCATGATCGGTTATTCTTGGAACGTACCTGCACTAAAATTTTCGATTTAGATAAAAAGAATCCTAAATTTTTGCTTGTCACAGATGGAGATTTAGCCACTCACTTAGAGAAAAAAGAACAACTAATTGCTCAGCAGAAATCGACAGTAGAAAAATTAAAGAATACATTAAGTCGCGAAACAGAATGGCTGCGTCGCGGAGCTAAAGCACGTCAGACAAAGCAAAAATATCGGATTCAAAACCATGCTGTCATAAAAAGTGAATTTGAAGGTTTGAAGCAAAAGGTAGCTTCGAAAAATTTCGATTTCGATTTTGGTGATAAACGTACTCCTAAAAAATTAATTGAAATAAAAAACTTAGATTTCTCTTACGAAAACAGAAATATTTTTACGGATTTAAATTTGCTAATTACGGGAAGCACCCGCCTTGGAATTTTAGGTCGAAATGGTTCGGGCAAAAGTACATTGTTGAAACTTATTTTGGATCAGTTAAAGCCGGATAGTGGTTCTATTCAGGTGACGGATGGAATTAAAGTGGCTTATTTCGAACAAACGAAACAAACATTGGATTTAAAAGCCTCCGTTTTAAAAAATATTTGTCCGCAAGGCGATTACGTAAAATATCAAGGCGAAGCTATGTACGCAAAAACGTATTTAGAGCGATTTGGTTTTAGCTACGATCAAATGGACTTACCGGTAGAGAAATTATCTGGCGGCGAAAAAAGTCGTATCCGAATAGCGCAATTAATGCTCGAAGAAAGTCAGTTGTTATTGCTAGATGAGCCGACTAACGATCTTGATTTTGATTCACTGGCGTCACTTCAAAAAGCTTTGGCTGATTTTCCTGGCGGAATTATTTTGGTTACGCATGATCGTTATTTCATGGATGTGTGTAGCAACCAAATTATGTATATGGATCCGCCAGAACCAATACAGTTATTTAGCGATTATTTCCAATGGGAAGAGTATTACGCTCAAGCAGGTATTTTAAAAGAACAAGAAAAATTGTCAGCCAAATCAAAAAAGACCAACACAAAAAAAGGTCTAAGCTTTAAGGAAACACGCGAACTGGAGACCATCGAATCAGATATCGCGCAACTAGAGGAAACCTTAGAGAAATTAAAGAACGAATCTCAGTTAGAAACTACAGTTGCGGATTCGAAACGCACCTATGAGATCTTTGTCCAGATGGACGAGGTGTCCAAAAAGATCGAAACATTGTATGCGCGTTGGCAAGAACTCGACTTAAAGAAGTAGTGTCAAGAAATTGAGATTTAATATTCTGCCGAAGTAGCCGAAAAGCTCAATATGATACAAGGTGATTATTTTGATCAATTGATGTCGGCGTTAAATCAATCCGCAATCGTTAGTATTACAGATACTAGAGGTAAGATCGTTTTTGCTAACGAAAATTTTTGTAAAATATCAGGCTATTCGATGCCAGAACTTATTGGAAAGGATCATCGCGTATTAAACAGTGGATTCCATAAGCCTGAATTTTTTAAAAATATGTGGGAGACCTTGAAAAAAGGTCAAGTGTGGAGCGGTGAAATTCAAAATAGACGCAAAAATGGTGAGCTCTACTGGGTACAATCGACGATATCAGTGATTGTAAATGAGAAAAACGAGGTCGTAAATTATGTGGCGATTCGTTTTGAAATCACTCAAATGAAACAAGCACAAACATTGTTAGCCGAATCCAGTCGCCTGGCTTCACTGGGAGAGATGGCTAGTGGTATTGCTCATGAAATAAATAACCCGCTGACAATTATTTTGGGTCGTTTGACGATTGCCCAAAAGAAAATTGAACGTAACGATCCCCCAACTATTGTAACTAAAGAGCTACAAACAATTGAACGCACGGTGTTTAGGATTTCAAATATCATTAATGGTCTTAAAAAGCTGGCGCGTAATGCCGTTTTTGATCCTATGGAGACTTTCGATATTGTCCAGTTGATCAATGAATCTCGCGATCTCTATTTACAAAAGTTAACTAAATCTGAAGTAAAATACACGTTTAATCACACGGAGCCAATTTACGTGAATGCACGACCGTTACAGATCTCGCAAGTCATTTTAAATCTTGTAAGCAACAGTATTGATGCAATTGAAACGCTTCCGGAACGCTGGATTAATATTGATATTGCGACCACAGACGGACGCTGCCTTATTAGCGTAGTGGATTCAGGTGACGGAATTCCACCCGAAATCGCATCTAAGGTGATGAATCCATTCTTTACAACCAAAGACCCTGGCAAGGGCACGGGCTTAGGGCTTAGCCTATCAAAAAAAATGGTTGAAGATTCCCAAGGAAAATTCTTTTACGATGGCACCAAGAAAAACACGACGTTTACGATTGATTTAGAGATCGGGACACTGAAAGAAAAAGTGGCTTAGGGCGGGGTGATTTACAAACTGGTATCGTAGCCGTAACCGTTTGGCATTTGGGGCTTCCGTATCGCTTACCATTTCTTATTTTGTAGATTCCGGTTCAAATGGTATAAAGTTTGTTTGTTTTTTACAGCCGTTATTGACGTAGATGTCTTTCTTACTCTCTATTGATTTTAAACTTCCTTTGCTTATTTCTTCTAGAAACTCGGGAATGCAATTTTTCATTTTTCCGTTTTCATTTATGAATTCCGCATGGCCGCCGTTTGGTTCGGCTAAGAAAACTTTTTCACTAGTTTCTGTTTGACCATTAAAATGTTGTTTGGCGCCTGCTACTGGAGTCGCTGGGTCGGACGTACCGTTTAAGTAAACTACGGGAATGTCCTTGATTTGGTAGTCGTCTGGTTTCCAGCGCGCGGGGAGTAGTCGGCAATCGCAAATCTCAGGTGAAAACGTATTTGGGGTTACGAGTCCTCCAAAAACTTTCTCGTTTTTCAAGTCTATGACGGTCTCAAATAATTCACAGGCAGCAGCTCTCTGTTGCCAAATTCCTTCTTTCACTTCCGGAGGGAGCGTCGTTAGTACCCGGAAATCGGCAAAATCCTGGGGCGATTTGATAAATGACCTTAGCCCGTTGGTTGTCAGTGTGGGACCATAGATAAGTGGGCCTGATAATATTTTATCTAAATTCGCTTTTTTCTGAAGGCTTAAGTTTTTTGATATTTTTAGATACTGTTTGCGAAACTGTTTTTGTTCCATGTTAGATAGTGCATCCCACGCTTGTTTGGCGATATTTGGATATTCAGCACCATACGTAGCTCCGGCAGATGGTCCCACGACGCCGGTTAAAATTACACCTTTTAAATTGGATTTCTTTTCTGTATTCGGTTTATGTGTATATTTTGATGCCGCAACCGTAGCGACCGCTGTTCCGTAAGAATGACCCAAAATAATGATATCAGGTCGGGCAAGATCGTTGATCATTTGGGCTACGGCTTCTCCCTGATTTTCAACGGCCATATCCTCGGCTTTATTTAAAACGCGGTTGTTTCCGATCCCTAAATAGTGGATCGTCACTATGTCATAATTTTCGGGCAAGTTAAACGCACGCTTTGGACATGCGAAACCCGGACCGCCACATAGGTAAACCAGTGTACCTTTTTTAGGTGGAGAGAGCGCGCTTGCCACATGATATTTTAAAGCGGTCGTTTTTCCTCTGTGTTTAAAAAGAAACTGATGTGTTTTGATTTCACCAATTTCGTTTGGTGAAATGGTAAGGGGATAGGGGCCCGTAGACTCCAATAAAGAGCTTTGACTGCAAAATGGATTCGGCTTGGACCAACTACTTAAATAGATGATAGTTACGAATATAAAAGTTTTTATTTTCATATGCACCTATTGGTAAGCGAACTACTCTGCCTTAAAACGGCGGAAATCAAATTCCGTTCGGTATAAATCCGTTTTTTCGGTATCTTTATACAGTGTTTGGCACGTACCGTACGCTTGTTTTGTCCAGTCTTTCTCGTCTTTTCCTAGATCTTTTTTCCAAATGACGTCTTTGTCTCTATCGCCTTTTTTCTTGAATCCTTTTGGCATTCCTGGAGGCGTGACATCAGAAGCAAGACCACGGTAGGTTTTCTGAAGATTTTGATCTTTTGTTAGCATTGCATTGTACTTCAATTCTTCGAATTGGATTCCGGCAGTGCATAGCTCATATTTGTATTCATTATTTTTTTCTTTTTCTTTTCGAATGAATTGCACACCGAAACCGCTCCATAAGCCTCGACCTAGTGTTTCGTTAAATGCGATTCCAGGGATAAAGCGTAAGCCTATCACATTTTCCTTTTTACCAAGATCTAAATTGAAATCGAAATTTTTTAGATTTACTTTCAGATTTTCAGCGACAGTGTTGACCTCAAACCCTTTTAGATAGCCAGAGTCCGTGATGTATTGATTCAGATCAGCAGCGGGTAGCGCCGTTGGAGAAAAAAAGTCCATCATCGCATACTTTTCATTTAGCTCAAAATTTACGAAGTTTTTAACGAGTTCTTCTTTCATACGATCCACAGATCCCTCTTGAAAAGTTGTTAGACAATGGGTCGCCGTAATTGTATTCATACAGAAGAGTTCAATATAGAAAGAGTCATAGAAATCGGCAACGTAGTATTCCCAATTACGATTATTTTGGTCTTTGTATGTTTTTACTTTTCTAACGCCAGACGGAAAGTCCTTAACTTTAAAATCTGCCTTGGCTTTAGGACGCAAAAATGGGAAGTAGCGAAGGGAAACGATCGCGCCTTCTGGACCAATAAATACGTCTTTCATTGTTTTTAACGTGTTGGCTTCGCGTTTTTTGAAATCTTTTTCCGGAGTATTATACATGATAGAAAAATCCGGACTTGCGATAAAATATTTAGAGATATCGATCGATTCTTTTGAATCTTTCACTGAGGAGTAAACAAGATAGTTGTCTTCCTTCGGCACCTGGAAACGCTCTTCGATTAACGTTCCTTTGGTTGCCATGTAGCCTTCGTTGTAAAGATAGAACTTTTCTTTCTTCCAATCATTAAGTGTCATTTCGTACCCAATCTGTCCGCTCATGCCTACCAAACCTAGTGTATTAGGAATAAGCGTGTCGTTCACCGACTTAAATACCAGATGTGGATCACTTGTTGTTGAAGGAATAATGTAGGGTAGGCTCTTTGTTGCCTGCGTTTCCCAATCAGTGCCAGGTAGGTCTTCTTTACGGATCATTTGACTGACGGATAAAATTTTCTCTTTAGCTACGTCGTGAAACTTTTGGAAATATTTTTCATGGGCCTGATTAAAATCAAAAGGAACCTGAATTTTAACGTTAAACTTATTAAGAACCTCTAGAAGATGAGGCTTGTTATCTAGCTTTTCGATTAAAGGTAAGCGAAATGATTTTGACAAGTAATACTCGATTCCTCCGAAATTTAAGTCTGAAGTTTTAGAGTCAAACACGATTTCCTTAGGCTCGCGATTTAAAACGAAATTGTTAAATCCGTTACGTAAATCTTGATATGAAATACCGATGTTATAATTTTCCGCCATGTTTTTTCTAGAAACAAGAGCTACGACTTCACCTTTTTCATTTAAAAGGGGACCGCCACTATTACCGGGGCTTGCGGCCGCGGAAAAGCGAATGTATTTCACTGATGGATCGTTTGGATCCTCAGTTTCACCCGAGATAATGCCTTCTCGGATAGCTAAACCTTCACCGGCAACGTTACCAATCGTAAATACTTTTTGTCCGATTTCGATTTTCTCTGTAAAGCGAAAAAATGGATTGTCGTTAAACCCTTCGATTTCCAAAAATAGATAATCCTTAGTGAAATCGAATCCTAGAATTCGCTTAGGAATAATTTCACGATTATCAAACGTTTTTAAAATAAAATCTTTTTCGATCGAAAGCCCTGGAGGTGGGCTAACGCAATGGTGAGCGGTTAACAGTATGTTTTTTTCAACCAGGAAGCCAGTGCAAAAACCGACTGTTTCTTTAAAATCTTCTTCTTTTAGATCGGCTTCTTTTTTGATTTTAGTTAAGAGATCTTTCTTAACTTTAAGTTCAAATTTCAAAATCTTGTTTTCAGAAAAACCCATCAAAGATTTCGAATCAAATTTGTTTTGATAGTAGTAAGAAAAATACGTCGTCACGGCAACACATGCGAAAATTGCAAGTGTGTAGCCTCCGGCTTTTAAATAGCTGTACGACGATTTAGTGGGCTTTTCCTCTTGAACATGAGTACGTTCATTAGCTAAGAATGTATCTAAGAAAATCGACAAACCATTTTTCATGTCGACGCTGACTGAGTCCGTTAACGTTGTGATCGCATTTTTTAAACCGGCTTCGTTTCGAAAATGCCAACGGCCTTCTTCAAAGTATAAAACCCCTTGAAAACGGGAAACGGTGGGAACGGGAAGCTGAACATCGCAATTTAAACCTCGGCCCACGGTGTAGGATTTGTTAATATGAGGTTCTAGGGTCGCTACGATTTGGTTCTTATGACGGAAATAGATCTTCATTTACTCTCCAAAGCTATGAAAATCTATCGGCTGAGGCGGCGGAATCATTGAGGCCAGCTAAGAAAAACGGCAGTCTCGACCTAAGGGCCGCCTACGCATAAGGCAAATAAAGTCCGTTATTGACGAAAGTGTGATTTGTGAATAACTCTAGGCCTTTAGTAATAGGGGATTTATGTACGATACATCAGATTTTAAAAAAGGACTTAGAATTTTATTTGAAGACAATCCATTTCAAGTTGTGGATTTCCAGCACGTTAAGCCAGGTAAAGGAAATCAGTTCACCCGAACTAAGCTTAAGAACCTACTTACAGGGCAAAACCGCGAATTAACATTCAAATCAGGTGAAAAGTTTGCTGTTCCTAATGTTGAAAACAAAGAAATGACATTTTTGTACAAAGACGAAAATGGCTATAATTTCATGGATCAAACGAACTATGAACAGATCACAATGACGGCTGATGATATTGGTGAAAACGTTAATTTTCTTCATGACGATCTTAAAGTAGTGATTTTAATATACAACGAACGTCCAGTTGCGGTTGATGTGCCAAAGGCCGTTAATTTAAAAGTGGCTCAAACAGATCCTGGTTTTAAGGGTGACCGTGTGACCGGTGCTACAAAACCGGCTATTTTAGAAAGCGGTCTTAAGGTCAACGTACCTCTACACATCAATGAAGGCGATTTATTACGTATCGATACTTCAACCGGTGACTATGTAGAGCGCGTTAGCCAGAAATAATCGCTTTTGGCGATATCAAAAATAACACCTTCGGTGTTGTCAGAAACAACATAGTTTTGTGCCTAGCTATTTTTGCCTCGTTCGTAGGTCCTAAATAGCTATGACGCAACAAATTAAGTCTCATTAAACACAAGATAATTCTGCAAAATTAAAGGGCGTACATTTGGAGGATTATCTTTGGCTCTTTCGCTCGATGACGAGATTCATATTCATTTAAATCAGGGACATCCGCCGTCATTTATCGCGGAGTGGATCTATGAAAAAATGATCACGTCTGATTACGAATGGTCTGACGCAAATATCAATACGTTCTGTCTTTTCATTTTGAAAGCCGGTCGATGTGATTTGATTCTCTATTTTTTTCTAAAATTTCATAAAGACGAAGATTTAAAACTACCCCCGGCATTTCTGATTTGGGCGGTTGTGAAAAGCTTTCCGACAGTTTCTAAAGACCTAAATAAAATCATCGTAGCCTACTTGAATGAAGACATGAAACGCTGGGTCGATGCCTCGTTGACGAAAATTGGCGACTCCGAATGGCCGGGAATTCGCGAGAACAGAAAGAAATTACGAGATTTAAATGCACAGAAATTAACTAAGCTACGTAAAGAATTAATTCAAAAATTCGAACTATTCAATAGTCAGAACCTCAATGAACCGGCACGAAATACGATACGAAAATTAGAAAAAGTTTTTCCTAATGATCCTGAAATTGCCCGTATCACGATGAAGTTTAAAGAGAAGGATGCGGAAAGTGTATTTGATAAATATCGTCACAAAAAATCTAGATTGGATACTAAGCCTAAACCGGATCCGGAATTACTTGCGGCT
>DDVI01000052.1 GCA_002345205.1 Bdellovibrionaceae bacterium UBA2316
AGGTAATATGAAAGAGATCTATTAATCATGGCGTATAAAAGCTAATACAAGAACGACTAAATTGATAGCGAATCCTAACTAATGATGCTTTTACTGGTGAATCCAGATCAGAAATCATAATTAATCCGAACTTGGATCGAAGTCGATTGTACTCTGGTGTGGCCATATCTAGGTCTTTCATTTTGTTCAGGACGTCTTGATTTTTAAAGAATGCGTCTTTGCTGTCGATCGTAAGAAATTCGTTCTCGTTAAAAATACGGGTCAGTAATGTTATAAATTCGTGCTGCGATTTGGCTGCTTGTAAATAGCCCGCATACAACACCTGCCGATCAGCCCCATGCATGAGATTGTTCCTGTAGGCAACTAGCTCACTAAAACTTGGATTTAGCTTTGTGAATCGGCTAAGGTTTTCAACATGTAGTTTTTGTATCGCAGATATCATACCTGCTGAAGGCTTTTCGTAGGCCGATCCCAGTATTTTTAACATTTCGGACGCAGTCAGGGTTCTGTTTCTTAAAAACTGTGTCTTCAATGAAACCGACGTTTCAACTTCATTAATAATACGTTCGAGTTCAAAGACATCTTCCACTGTTTTCACTAAGCTTAGTAAAAAAGGTAAACTGGCTTTAGAAAGCGCCTTGATTTCAGCGGCATACTGATTACTGGGTTTATCATAGTATGGATTTAAGATCGCGGCTGCGTCCTGAATAGTCTGTGCATAAGGAAGCAACGCCTTTTTTAATTTCATTATAGGATCAACAGAGTTCAAAGCCAAAGTAAGTTCTTTTAGTTGCTCGATCGGCATTACTAAATCTTGAATACTTTGAGCCATTATATGTTTACTAAAAACAGCGGCAGCTTCTTTCTTATACGCATCGCTCATGGTCCGACGAAATGGCCTTATCGCAATTACTTTTTCTTCTTTAGTTTGAGCTAGAGTCAAAAGCAGATTGTGAAAACGTAGTGCGGAGGTAACTCCATGACTTTGCATCTGACATACGCGCCATAAATCTGCGAAGGTGAAGTTATCCTTTGATGCCGATTTCAAAAAACTAGCGACTTCATCGTCCGTTTGGGATGTCACGTTGTAATAGCGATCTGACAGTACGTCTAATAAGCCCAGGCTTTTGAGTAGCGTATAAAAATCGACGGGATTTCGTTTGGTTCCTTTATAGAGTTTGTTTAAAGCCTTTCTGATTCTGAACGCAGTCCATCGATTGGCGTCACCGGAAGGCCATTTTTCATCAAAATCTGTATTTTGAGGAATTAAATTTGCTTTTTCCGCAGCTAGAATTTTAATGCGCTCTAAACTTTCGGGATTAGGATCCACAATAGATTTAAGATCCTGAGTAAATCGTAGATATCTAAGCCCTAAACCAAGCCAAGAGTCACCTACAATTGGGCTTCCTTTCAAATCGGTAAATGGAGGCGTGTCCGTTTTAATATCGATTTTTCCATGATACAAATCTTCTAACCCAGATAGGGGATCTTCTACCCAGTTTGGATTCGCGCGAATTTTATCCAAAGTAGATCCACCATTTTTGATGGTGTGTTGATAGAAAGTTTCAGTAAGCACATCCCAATTTTGATAGGGTTGCCATTTTAGAATTCGTTCTTTGTAATTATCAGGAGCGTAAATATCACGATCAGAATCTTTTTGAATCAGTAAACCGTCCACATTGGGGGGCTTGATATTTCGAACTTCGTCTAACATATGGGTTGCGAGCTGGGTGTGTATCCAAACGAACAAGCCACGTAAGGCCCCTCCGCCAAAATAGAAGTGTTTTAAATCATTTTCCTTTTTCCAATCCCATAGGACCTTAAGATCAGGCACTTCGGAAACTTTAAGTTTAATAAGATCCCGGTATTCATCGAAGGTAATTTTATCCGAAGGCGGAGGAACCGGTGCAGCCAGCACTTGGGAAACAAATCCAAATAGTAAAATAAAGGCTACAATAGAAAAAAGAGATTTAACAAACACGTTCCACGTTCCAAATTATATTTTTTAATTAAACAAGAATCATTCTGGAGCAGCTAAGCCACAAATAGATTTTTTCATAAAGTCCTCGATCAATTAATGCTCAAAAACTGATAAAGACTATACCCTATTTTTAAGTAAATATTCACCTGTAGAAATTTAGACAAAGTGACGATTTTGGAGAAGCCTAGAGGCTATTCGATACCCAAAGGCTGGAGTTGTTCCCGATTAGGAGCATCGACTCGAAGATTAGTGTAAGATGGGACCAGGGGGAACGCCATTTTCGTCAGAAGGTAGCCAAAATGAAATTATAAATAAGGCAATCCCGCAACCAATGGCATAGTTCCACTCACTAGCCAACAGAGCCCAGCATAAAACACAAATACCGATCAAAAATAGAATCGTGAAGAACCGTTCGAGTTTGGTTTTGGGAGCTTGTTTTGATTTTATTGCCGGCTGAACAATTTCAGTTTTCATTTTTTATCTCGTTAAAATGGCAAAAATGCCCTGGGTTAAGTTTAAAAGATCCTAAGGTTTTAGTATGACAGGTCCGACTAGGCCAACCAGTCAAATTCTTTACCGGATCAAATTAGGACAGATCAAAATTATTTAATCGAATAAATGAATCAAAATGGTTTAATATTTATAGATGCACGACAAAAATTTTCTTTATATCGCTTTGCTAGGAATTGGTATGTATTGGTCACTGAAGAGCAGTCCGAGAGCCAACTTAGAAGACAACCATATCTTGGCGCAGGTTTCCTTTGAAAAATCGACATCAGAACTAACGACTTTCCACCAGAAAAGTGCCGATTTGTCGAGCCCGATGTTAACTGAAACGCAAACTTCGCTTTTACGATCCCGGTCTAAAGAAATTTCTAGAGTTCCATCAAGTACCACTACCGAAATTTCAAGTAAAAAAAGTACAAACAAAAATTCTGCTCCAAAAAAGGATTACATTGAGGTATTCGCCGGCCTGGATACAAAACCATGGCTATATCGTATCAAGCCAAACGACACTAAAAATATTGGTATCGTTTGCTCATGTGGCAAAGATCACTCGGCTCCTCTTTTTAAACGCTTAGTGGATTTACAAGAAGGAGAAAAGATACTATTTAAGGAAACCAATTCGACCGCTTCAATGGTCAGCGCGTTATACGAAGGAAAAGGCACTATCTTTTTTATGCGCGGGAATGAACTACGATCAAATGATTCAATTATGCCTTCTTTGGATACACCAATTTGCAAAGTAAATCTCAGTAAACAGGATTTACCCACACGCTATGCGGTAAGTATCGGTGTATTTAGATTCGGAATAGTTGAGCCATATAGGCTATCACCCAAAGTCGCCGGAATAAGAGTCTATAGAAAATATTTTGGAAAGATTCCTAAACTATTTACCGCGATAGATTCCATAGAATGTTATGTCGGATCAAAAGATGAAAAAGACGAAACATATTTGCAGCTGAATATGCGCCATCTTTCGGCCACGTTGGCAACGAACGCGCTATTGTTTAGCGATTAATTATATCAATTCCCACAAGAAAGTCTTTCGCATCTTGAAAGCCATTTTTTATAGGCAAGTTGTAGCTCCTAGATTGAATGGCCTATGCTGGTAGCTTCAAGCGTAGATTTTCCCGCCACTACGTTTTTAGCAACCTCGAGCGGTTCAAACATTAACTCTTCCCATTTGATCGAAAAAATACTTACTGAGCGTCTACCAATTTCTACACCGTCTATAATGGAATCAATCAATATTGGAAGTTCGTTAGGCGACTTAAACAAAGTATGAATCACACTGCCCGCAACGATAAGTGTAGCAATTGGCGAATACACTTGAGCCATAACAATGGCATTAAGTTTAGCCTCATCTTTGATTTCAATATCAAGATCAAATACGCAGTGAAGAATATCGTGAATTTCGCGTTGTCGTTCACGCAAATAGACTCGTTCGCTAACACCTGACTTCATAATTAAGCCGTACGAGTCTAATTTGAATTTTCTCATATGTTCTAGCACGGCTGCACCAAGAGTCCCTGCGGGCGAATGCTTAATTGTCTCTACGCTGATTCCGCCTTGGCTATATCGCTCGCCAATCAGCTGCCTAGCGCAGATATCGCTTTTTGCGCGCTGTAAACAGTGATCAAACGCTTTGGTATCCGTTAACAGGTCGCCTAATCGTAAGATAGACGTAATATCTTTAGGAATGATTAAAATTTTTAAAGAGTAATAAATTCCCGCAAAAATAACTTTTATGATTTTAAGCAGTTTATAAAACGATTCCATCTTGCACCTTGTTTGCGTAGATAGCTTTTAATTCTGAAAATACATCTGTAATTGGACTTGCATCACCTAACGTTTTTTTATGGAAATAAGTCAAGCTAGGCGTTGGGCCCATATTATAAAAGTGTACGTCTTTTAAATCCTCTTGCAGAGCTAGCAAGCTTTCGTTCCAATGAACGGCCGAAACTATGTTTTTCTTTAGCTCTGCACGTAACTGATCGGGCTGGCTTAAATATTTTTTCTCGACCGCTGAATAAACTTGAATATGTGTCCAAGGTTCTATTTTAGTTTGAGTAATACGTTCTTGAATGCGCTCATAGCATTCGGTCATTAAAATGGTATGCAGTGGGTATGGGTACAATGCTTTTAGTTTTACATTCGATAGTCCCACTTCTGTGTCGGCCCATCGCTGTGCATTTTCTAAACTGCCACCAATAAGTAAATGCAATGGAGTTTGGTAAATACTGACCGCAAGATCGTATTTAGATAAAGCCTCTAGATGCTGCTTCTGATATCCCGCCGAAAATGTCGCGTGGATAGAAAGGCCGCTGTTCATTTTTGTAAAGACTTCCGCAAAGTCATGCATGCCCAATAGAGACTCTTCATAGCTAGTAGCACCAATACAAATATTGCGACTGACATCCCCGAGCGAGCAACTGAGAATCACATCGGGTTGGCCAAAGTGCTTTTTAAATACTTTATACAACCCTACGTGAACAGGAATAGTAGCCAGAGTTAGCTCATGAAACCATTTCGCGGATGCGACTTTTGGGTTTCGCGTAAATGCAAACAGATCAACGTTCACACCCGCGTGTTGTAGTAGATTTTGTGCATATTCTAATTCTTCAATGACTTCGGGAATCTGACCACAAACAAATCTTAAACTGTCGATCTCTATCGAGTCTGAACCCGGAAATAGTAGGATTTTTTTCATCGAGCGTTTATATCATAACTCTCTTGAAAGACGCGTGTATTAAGGCACCACCTTATAAACTCTATGTGAATGTTTAATCCCATGACAGGTTTAACGTTTAAGCCGTAGAGTTTCGAAGATCATCATTCAAATTACCGCTATCTCATGGATTTCGAGCATAAAAAAACCAGCTCTAGGCTGGTTGATTTAAATCTTGCCTCACCTTTTGGTGAGAGATTGGTAGCCATCTTCCAACAACCTGCAATCTCAGCCAAGTACATGATTTTGTTGGAATTCAAGTCCACTTAATTTCCCATGAAAATTTGGATTTCAAGGCTCTTTACGAGCAAGGTTACTCAATCAAAGAAATTGCAAAACAATGCGCAACTCCATTTACGACCGTGCGAAGTCATCTCGTTCGTCTCGGGGTGACGCTTAGACCAAATAAATCCGTCAGCTTTCTTGGAAACTTACGTCAGACGTTCAAAAGCGGCGCTCCGCCGCCTTACGGCTATTGCTACCTTGAGGGCCGTCTTCAAAAGGACCCTCGCGAATATCCTATTTTACAAATGATTGAAAAGCAGCGGCAGCTGGGAAGAACCCCAACGGAGATTGCACACTTTCTTGACGGCAAACAATTAAAAACTCGTCACGGCGCAAGCTGGAAGCAAGCGCACGTTTTTAACATCGTTCAAAAACTTAAAAATAAACAAATCACTCTTTCATAAGGAGCACAAAATGAATTTAGATAAACTCATTTCTCTTTCTGTAGCGGTCGTTCTAGCACTTTCAGTGACGATGAGCCTCGATCAACTTCAGACCTGGATCTGGCGTGCTCAAGCGAAACTCATCTATGAATCGCGCACAAAAACTTGGGGAAGCCCACGATTCTTTCCGCGCCCAACTGATAATCGCCCAAACAAAATGAAAGAAGTGAAAAACAAATCCAATCAGTTTTAATCATCAGACTTCAAATCTCCCTATTGGATAGACGCTTTTACGAAGACCGACCTTTTCTCGCATCTCCGCACGGGCATCGCGTCAGCCCCTTCGGTATCTGTCACGAGCCCTGCCGCTTACGCGTGTCGATGCGCGGTCGCTCTTCTTCAAAGCTGGTTTGCCTCCTCGGAGCCCTCTCCCTCTGTGAAGGGCCCTCAATCAAGAGGCAAAGCCCAATCAAAGGGAGATCTACATGAATTCTGAATTGAAAGAAAAACTAACGAAACTTGCTTTTAACCGCTCACTTCCATTTTGCTATAACTGTTACCATGAATGTCCAACGGGTCACTGCGAATCTTGCGGCTCTGATGACCTGATGCGCTTGGTTCAAGGTGTGGGCTGTGAGTATGGCATAGAGTGGATCGTTCAGTATATTCTCGAAACAGAACTCAATCCCGTGAATCTTGAAGAATCATTCGAGGAGCTGATGCGCGAGTGCTATCCTGAAACGACAAAAGTCGGCTGGATGGAGTTTGATACGATCACACTTATGAAAGAGCAAGATCCTATTTCTTGGCGTAGTGCTCTTGCAGAACACGAATCCAACGAAGAGTCTGAAGGAATGATCGTTTCATTCGACGGAGGGGAAACGTATTATAGTACAGATGAAGTCGAGAATCTCACATCGCCTTGAGAAAAAAGCGGTGTATCTTCTAGCTCTGCGGTACTCAAATTGCTTAGCAATCTGAAATACGTATCATTTTGATATTTAAAAAAACCGTTTAAGTTTCCCTCAAACCAGACGATAGTTTGGTATGGGGATCTCATCTGCTGACCTACTTTCAATTCCGATAGAATACATTGTACCAAATGCAGATTTACCCGGTGATGTCTACTTTAAACTAAGCGAACATAACTTCGTTGTAATTGGTCGTAAAGGCACTAGAGAAAAATTCAAAAGCCTACATTTCTATGAAAAAATTAAAAATGCGGTTTATATTTTAAAATCGGACTTACGAAATTTCTCATCATTAAAAGTTCTAAGCGCACGAGATGCGATGAAAAACTATAGTAATTCTACTCCTGTGCAAAACGTGGATATTCTTTCACAGGCTATGGATTCCGTATTTACCAGCGTCAATGAGCTTGGTTTCACCAGTGATGCCCTCGGAAGCACAAAATTTATTGCTAGCTCGGTGCTGAAGATCATCCAAGACAATCCAAAACTTTCCACACTCATGGACCTTATGAATTCAATTTCAACTGACCTTGTTAGACATTCAATGGCCGTAAGTATGGTTTCTACGCTTATAGCACAATCCAAAGGATGGAATAGCCCATCTATACTTGAAAAAATAGCCTTGGGCGCAATTCTTCACGACATCGGATTAAAAGAGTATCCATCTGAATTTTTAAATAAGCCCCGAATTGAGTATTCGCCGGATGATTTAGCCAATTATCAACGACATGCTTTTAGAGGTCTTGAAATTTTAAAAACAATTGAAAACGTCCCAGAAGAAGTAATGGCGATAGTAGCTGAACATCATGAAAATTCGCATGGCCGAGGGTATCCTCGTGCGATTCGAGATGTTCGACTGCATCCATTTTCAAAAATAGTCGCACTTGCAGACTCATTTTGTGAGCTTACATTTAAAGATAGTCAGAATCCTAATCCTATTGAACCAGATCAAGCCCTGCATCTGATTGAATTTCATCTTGGACAACCCTTCAATAAAGACTGTTTCAATGCGCTTAAAAATATATTAACTCTTGGGATAAAAAGGGCTTCCATCAAAATTGTCTAAACTGCCCAAGGCTTGTGCCAAAAAGAGACATGCCCTTGACCAAAGCCTTATTATCACAGTTGACAGTCTGTACACTATAGAGTACAGTATTGTTTGAATATGCCGATAAAGCCAACAGCACCAAAGAAACGCATCCTTGCCCGGTTTTACGCTAGTGACTCTGGCAATGAGCCCGTAAAAGAAGCTTTGCTTGAATTAGGTCGCCCAACAAAGACCATTGTAGGCGAAGATATTCGATTCGTTGAAATTAACTGGCGGGTCGATAGGCCCTATGTAGACAAACTGAGATCTGGTAAGGGGCGATTTGAAGAAACTCTTTATGAGGTTCGGCACACGGTGGAAGATATTGAGTTCAGAACGCTGTTCTTCGTTTTTGAGTCAGACATGATATTGGTTCACTTTTTCAAAAAGACCTCAAAAAAGACACCCAAATCAGATTTGGATCTAGGTTGGGACCGAATGAAAAAATGGATGCACAATCAAAGGGACTTAGAAAATAAAACTAAAAAAAATAGGAGGTAAGATTATGAGTCAGAAAAAAAATGTTCATACAGGTTCTAGTTTTGCTGATTTTCTTGAAGCCGAAGGTCTTGAGGCCGAAGTTGCAGCTCGCGCGACCAAACGGACTTTTGTTCACCAGCTTGAAAAACGTATGACCGTTGCTAAAGCTACTAAAAGTAAACTTCGTAAAATCTTTGGTAGTCCAACGACGACAACGCGAGTATTCGATGAGGAATATACCGCCCTTTCTTTGGATACGATGAGCAAAGCAGCTTCTGCCGTTGGCTGTGAGCTGCAAATTGCACTTGTTCCCAGAAAGCTAGCAAAGTGAACTAAACCAAGGTCCAGTTTCGGAGTAAGTCTAGTTTAGACATCGTAAAAAAACACCGATGACCTAATAGTGAAAGCCATTTTACTATCTCTATTATTTTTATTGAATTTAGTTTGCCATTTCGCGAATGCCGCAGATCAATCATCTCGGCCCGAACTCATTGAAGTAAAATCTCGTCTAGAGGATTCTATTGCTAAAAGATACCGCGAACGCATTGCAACCAGAATTCCCACAGAACTTTTTAACGTTGCTGTCCAAGCGACTATAAAAATCAAAGAAGACAATGTTGATTTAAAATCTACTACAACGAAAGAAACTTCGAACCCAAAACCTGATTTGCCCGATATTAACTTAGGAATTATCGAATCGATAGCAGCTCAAGATTCCGGGTTAACAGAATCGTCAGAACTTACCAAAATTCCGAAATCATTTCTTGAGCGAGTTGAAATTAAAAAAATTGAAATAATTGTTGGTCTAAGTCCTAAACTTGGTGAAGAGTATAAGGCAAATTTTAAACCTTGGCTATCAACAACTGTGAAAGGTGATTTTGGCCCGATTGGCACTATTAAAGTCGCAGACCTAGCTCCAATGCCAAAAGATGAGACAACAGAAACAGTTCCTCCAGAGCGGCCAAGAGTTTTAACGTTTGAAGAAAAATTTGGTAACTATCAAAATGTAATAGGTTTCGGCATCTTTTCGCTAATACTGATTGTCGGGTTATTGCTATATAAGTTTTTACCTTCGCGAGATATAAAAGAACAGATTAATATGTCTCTTAGAATCCAAGAAATGAAGGACTCTCAACTTCGTCTCCAAAGCGCAAGCACAAAGGGCCTGGTCGATGGGAAAAAGACTGAAAAACAAGAAATCCAACTAAATGCCAACTTACTTTTTGATTCTTTCAGAGAGCATCAAAAAAAGGTCGCTCTTATTGCGCTGTCAAGTCCCGGTATCGCAGATCAGGTTCTAGACAGATGGTTTGAAGAAGGCACAGAGGGAAGAAAAAAAGTAGCTTCGCTTGTGGATTGCGTGCTGACTCATTATGGAAATAATTCGTCAACTATTCCATTGAGCGGTGCGAATTGGAATTTACCCGAAAGAATCAAAAACGATAAAGAACTTCCTTCAATTTTTACTGCTTTTTCTGGATATTCTTTGCAAGAAAAAACTAATTTAGTTGAAAAAACATATTGGGACCTTTTATCCTTGAAGACACTTGGTGATAAACTTACGAGCTTACCTTTTTCTAGTATGGCTCAATTGCCTGCTTCAAAAATTCAAAAAGTACTCAGCAAACAAGATAAGAAAGTGCAATCTCTTACAATTTTACATCTTCCACAAGAGAAAATGGAAGAAGTCGTATCGGGATTAAGTTTTGAAGAAAAAAAGAATATGCTCGTGGAAGCTTTTGCAATTCCAAAAATGAAACCGCAAGAAATTGAAATGGCTGATCAATCGCTAAAGTTCTTAATTAAAAAAGAAGATTCTGTAGATGACGGCCTGGTTGAAGTCCAAACTATGATTCCAAATATGCTGATGTGCCTTTCGCCGCTGGAAGAGATTCAACTTATACAACAGATTCTTCCGACTTTATCGGATCAAGGGCAGTTTATAAAAAGAAACTACCCTAGTCTTGCGTTTATTTCTCAATGGCCAGAAGAAAAGTTAAAACATTTTTTAACCGGAGTTCAACCTAATGACATACTCGCTTTGGTGAAAGCTATTCCCGAAGCAACCGAAGTTATAAATTCAGTGATACCCAATCGAACTCAAACAATTCTTAAGGATTCATTGAGTAAAACTTTAAACAGTGAAGAGCTGAACAACGGGTTAGGCACACTTCGACTGAAACTTTTTAAGTACGCAAATGACGGAATAATCAACCTAGAGTTGATTTTTAAAGATGCCGCAGCGGCAACTGCAAAGGCTGCGTGAGGTAACTAATGAATATTTCTTCAATCTTGGGATTATTAATTGCATCTGCGGTTTTTGTCGGTGGAATTCTTTCGTCAACTAGCAATTGGAAAATTTATTTAAATTTTCATGCGTTTATTATTGTGGTTGGCGGCACCATTGCCGCTACCTTAGTTAGTTTTCCAATTAAACAACTGGTTAAGTTATGGAAAGTCTTCTTTGCGAAAATTCTTGGAAGAGGAAGCGCCCCTCATCTAAAAGTGATCGAAGAAGTGATCGACCTTTCGCGGGGTATCCAATCTAACGACAACTATCTGGCGGAAAACGTAGATAAAATTAAAATTCATTTCCTAAAAGAAGCTATTCAACTGCAAGTTGATGGTGGTATTTCTGATGCAAAAATTGATCAAGTGTTGAAAAAAAGATCGGAAGTTCACTTCATTCGGTATGAAGAAGAGGCCCACGTATTTAAAACAGTCGCTCGTTTCCCACCGGCATTTGGACTGTTAGGTGCCGTAGCTGGTATGATTGCTCTTATGGGAGGACTGGGCTCACCGGATTCTTTCAAGCAAATTGGGCCAGCCATGGCGGTTGCCATGGTTGCGACTATGTATGGGATCGCTATTGCCAATTTTATCTTTGTCCCTATGGGCGAATACTTATCGAAACTCAATAAAGAAGATCATCTAATGCGAAATATCGTAATTGACGCCGTTAAACTACTAAGAAGCCGTGAACACCCCGTAGTTGTCGAAGAACACTTGAAAAGTTATTTGCTGTCTTCTGAGCGAAGTATGCTAAGCACACCAAAAGCATCATAAACTAGGGAGATACACAAAGTGGGAGCACCTAAATTCAAGAGTTATCAATCCAATCAAAGCTCTGAAAAAAAGTATCCCCATATCGAGTCTCATTTGAATGAAGAAAATTATATTCAAGAAGAAATGCTTCTAAGAGAGTTAACCACACAAAAATCTGAAGACGGAGAAAGTCTGTGGCTTTTATCCTACTCTGATATGATGACTCTTTTATTTGGCTTTTTCGTGCTACTCATGAGTTTCTCAAAAATTGATATCGAAGCCTTTGAAAAAGTTAAAAAAGAAACCACCACCCTCTTTGGTGGTGAATATCAAAAACCATTTCAGCAAATGAAGGCTGAGCTCAAAGACAAAGTCGCCTTGAGTGGCTTAAACGACAAAGCTGTTTTTGACGAACTTGAAAAAGGACTGACTATTACGTTTCGGGGCTCTGTATTTTTTGACTCGGGATCTGCAGAACTAAAACCCGAAGCTATCGAAATGCTAAAGCAAGTCATTCCTATCGTAAAACGACAAAACTCTAAATTTAATGTAGTTGTTGAAGGGCATACTGATGACAATCCGATCAATAGCGAAAAATTTCCAAGCAATTGGGAGCTTTCAAGTCACCGCGCTTCGGCTGTTTTAAGGCTTTTTGAAGAAAATGGATTTGAGAAAAAACACTTAAGAGCCATCGGCTTCGCCGATACTTTGCCAATTTTACCCAACCGTGATGAAAATAATCTCGCAATTTCAGAGAATCAAAGTCAAAATCGTAGGATTGTTTTAAAGCTCGTGCGCGCGACAATCAAATAGCACATATCAAATTAAAATGTGAAATAGGTACCAAATAGCAGATTCACGGCTTCAATTTTTCCTGAACCTATGACGGCTGAACCATAGTTCCATTCAGTTACCAACCCCCAAAAGTCACTTAGTGGATATTCCGCACCAGCTTTTAGTGATAAATAAAGACCAGCGGCCAAAGCATCGTCTTGCGTTGAATTGCTAAGAATCGATGCCTGCGAAAAACCTATCCCACCGCCGCCATAATACAAAAATCCGCGATGTGATATTTCAGACTTGTCTTTACCAACTATTTTTTTAGTTTGCCCGGGGCTTAGCCAAGGATAAAATTTTAAACCAGCTCCGGTAAATCCCACTGATGATCCACTCGTACCAAGACTTCTAAAATGTTCGGCAAAAATAAAATACTGCGCAGATAACGGAAAATCGATATTGACCGAAAAAGCTCCTGGAGACTCTTTTCGTGTTGCTTTTGTAGCGCTGGCAGACTTTACGACGGCATCACCCAAGCCAACATTGAAAAATGTTCGAGTTTGACCCGCATGACTGATGGAAGTTAAACTCAAAATTGCAAGTGCGTTCGAAATGAAACGGCCTACAAGAGTTCTCATTTCTTTTTTTCCTCTTTGATCTTGGTGATCATTTTGATGGCCTCTTCAAATGAGCCATCGAGAGACAAAGCTTTTTCAAACCATTTTAGCGCCTCGTCAAAATTCTTCTGCAAATAGTAAACAGATCCTTTCAAAGAAAGGGCTCGAATAAATTTAGGGTCAACCTCTAAAACTTTGTCAATTTCAATAAGAGCCCTTTCAAATTGGGAGGCTTGAGCAAATTTTTGTGCGACATGTAGTTTTTGAAGAATTTCTTTGGCCTGACTAACATCTTTAAGTGGTGTCAACTTAACGAAAACCTGGCTGGATGTCAGTCCGTAAGGAGCTGGTGGAAGCAGTAATTTTTCGATATCATAGTCTTTGCCTTCTAAGCTAATACTAAGAAATTCACCACTTGACGGCGTAAACCCAGCTTTTTCGTATAGTTCAGAATATTTTATTTCTAGAGGCGTCTTACCTAAAGACTTTTTTTGATTCGAATTCTGAGCTGACGCGAACACTTCGACATCACTTGGCTCGCTTTGAACGACCAGCTTGCTCGAACAGGATGTCAAATAGCTTACAAATAAAAACAAGCAAGGCACGAATAATTTACTATCTAAATTACTTACTTGAACTCTCACTCAAAGTCTCCTTTTCCGTATCTTTTTTATCTGCATTTAGCACAACGGTTTCAGATCGATTATATTTCACCACAAAAAACGACAGATCATCGACAAGTTCCGCAGTAGACTTGTAGTCTAAAATAAATCGACGCATTTTTTCCAAAATCTCTTGTGACGATTTTTTTGAACTGTGGTCTTTTCCAACAAGTTTGAAAAGGGCTCGCTCCCCAAAAGGTTCTCCTTCTGGATTTTGCGTATCGACTAAACCATCGGAATAGAAAACCAAGGCACTTTTGTCTTCTATTTTGAAGCTGGTTTCTTTATAAACGGCTTCAAGCATTTGACCAAGCCTTGGCCCTGGATCAGATATCAAAAAAGTATAATCTTTTTTACCTAGCGTTTTATCAACTGCTGGCATCATAAAAGGAACTTCATGACTGGCATTAGCTAAAGTAAGCTCACCGGAAGCGATATCAAGTGAACCTACCACGCAGGTCATCATGAGTTTGCCCTGGGCCGTATCAAAAATGACTCTATTTAGTTTTTGTAAGACATCAACGGGCGATACAAAAGAAGATGAAATCAAACTCATCGCGGATCTTGCCACTCCAGTTAACATCGCTGAGTTTAAGCCGTGACCAGTGACATCACCGATAAGAAAAATAAATTTTTCCTCTGATAAAAAGTAGTACCACCAATCTCCACCTGCGTGATTGGCTGGTTGAAAAAAACCTGAAAATTCAACATCAGGAGACTTAAAATACGGTTCCGGGAAAAAACTTTTTTGAAGGCTTCCCGCCAAATTCATTTCCGTTTCAATTTTTGTTTTTTCTTCTTTTTCAAAAATCAAATTTTGAATTTGCTTTCTCATGGCTTGAAACCGTTGAACCATGGTTGCCACTTCATCGTCACTTGTATCGTCCGGTAATTGGCTAATGAAATTTCCATTCCCAAAATCAGCCATAGCCACTGAAAGAAGCTTAATGTTTTTAGTCAAACGATTAGAAAATATAATTGACATTAACACTGCGATACACATAAGCGCTATAAATGCCGACAGTGCTTTAAATAAAAATAAAAGCGAAGCGCGGTCAGCTAGCGAAACAGGTGATGTCATTACAAAAATAAGAGGGTCGATCCCTTTCAGGTTAACTCGCAAAAATGTAAATAAAATGCCGTTATTTTGCTTATCTTTAACTTCAAAGCTGCCTTCACTACTAGTTTGCCCCAAGAGCTTTTGATAGGCTTCGGTTCCAAATGTAGATGATACGTCTTCATTCTGTTCTGGCCATATTTTTCCAGTTGTCGTAACGACGACAAAAGATTCAAAGCCTTCTTGTTTTTTCAACTTCTCAACAGAATCTTTCAAGTTTTCTAGACCGTCGGTATTTAAAAAAAACAAATTTGCCGAATTCAAAAGATTGACTTGATTTTCAAGTAAAGAAATTTTTTTATCGTTTACAAATGTCGAAATTGCAAAATACAAAAAAAGCCCAAGGCAAAGGGACGGAATTCCGACTAACAATGTTAAAAACTTGATTCTTAAACTCACCAGTCAATAATAGAATCTATGCTGAACAAAGTCAGTTTTTTTAAACCACACAACTTAAGTCTTGCCTTTGGTCGGTTCTTTGAGAAATTCGCGCTGTATTTTTTTGGTGCCGTCTTGATGTTTAGCCTCTATAGCCTAAGCAATGAATCTGTTTTTCTTATTTTTATCAATGAGCTTAAAACTGGATTGGAACCAATAGCCCTCATTGATTCAAAATCAGGTCCATCGTCAAAAAGGACCGTAATTGACTCACTCTGGTTGCCAACCCTTGAAAAGCAAATAGTCCATGTGGGAGACGCGCTCTTCACTAAAGATGAAGCCACTCTTGGCATTAAATTAAACGAGAATGCAAAGTTATTTGTGGAACCAAATTCATATCTACGAATTAGAAAAATTGATGGACTTCCATTGATCAGACTGAGCCAAGGTGTTCTCAAAGC